>JAGRGW010000235.1 GCA_020445315.1 Gammaproteobacteria bacterium | reverse complement strand
GGCTGATCGGTACGCGCGAGGCCCGATTCCGTGCGTTCCTGGCCCCGCCCGCCGAGGTCATGGCCTACCTGCGATCACTGCTGTCAGGGCGGCCGGCGCGCTACCTCGGCCACAACCCGGCCGGGGGATGGATGATCGTCGCGTTGCTCGGTGCGCTGGCGACGACGGTCGCAACCGGCTGGGCGCTCGAGAACGGCGGCCACTGGCTGGAGGACGTGCACGAATTCGCGGCACAATTGACCCTGACCCTGGTCGTCGTCCACATTGGCGGCGTGCTGATTGCCAGCCTGCTGCACAACGAAAACCTCGTGGCCGCGATGCTGACCGGCCGCAAACACGCTGGGGAAGACCATGTCTGACAAACTGCCGAATCGATTGCCGGTACTCTTTTCGCTGCTGATCGCACTGGCGGCACTTATCCTGTTCGGGGGCGTTTCCCTGGTCGGTGCCTCCGATGACCACGATACCGCCAGGCAGTTGCGCAGCGAGGGCAACATCGTGCCCTTGCGTGAACTGCTGCAGCACCCGGCACTTGCCGACCAGCGCGTGCTGGAAGCCGAGCTCGAGCGTGAAAACGGGCGCCTGGTCTACGAACTGGAACTGCTCGATGCCAGTGGACGCGTACGCGAACGCTACTTCGACGCCACCACCGGCCAGCCGCTCGACTGATCCGCTCGACTGAGCCGAAGGAATACCTGCGGTGCGACTGCTGCTCATCGAGGACGATGTCGAACTGGCCGAAGGGACTGCCGCCTACCTGCGGCGAAACGGCTTCGCGGTCGACCTGTGCCACGACGGTATCGAGGCGGAGTTCCTCGGCAGCGAGGATTGCTACGACGGGATCGTGCTCGATCTCGGCCTGCCCGGTAAATCCGGGCTGGACGTACTCCAGGCCTGGCGCGAGGCCGGCCTGGAAACGCCCGTACTGATCCTGACCGCGCGCGACAGCTGGTCCGAACGCGTGACCGGGTTGCGGGCCGGTGCCGACGACTACCTCGGCAAGCCGTTTCACGTCGAGGAACTCGACGCGCGCCTGCAGGCACTGCTTCGCCGCAGCACCGGCCGGGCCACGGCCGAACTCACCGCGGGTGGGCTGCGCCTGGACGAGGAACGCCAGCGCGTCGTGTTGCCGGACGGCACCGGACACGCCCTGACCGGCACCGAGTTCCGGCTGTTGCGCTACCTGATGACGCATCCCGACAAGGTGCTTTCCAAGTGGCGCCTGACGGAGCACGTCTACGAGGAGGATCACGACCGCGACAGCAACGTGCTCGAAGTCTACGTCCGCCGACTGCGCGACAAGATCGGTCGTGACCGAATCGAGACGCGGCGCGGCCAGGGCTACCTGTTCCGGGGTAGCTGATGCAGTCGTTGGAACGTCGCCTCGGCATCGGCCTGGCCGTGATACTCGGTATCGCGTTCAGCCTGATATTGCTGGCCTCCGTTGCGGCGATACGTTCGCTCAGCGAGGCCTACGCGGTGACGCGGCTGGAGCACGATGCCGAGGCTCTCGCCGGCACCGTCGCCCCATCGCCGCGCGGCAGCGCCAGAATGCGCGAAGGCCGCATCTCGCCGATCTACCGGCAGCCACTCTCCGGACACTATTTCACCGTGCGTTTCGATAGCGGCACGGACTTGCGATCGCGGTCGCTGTGGGACGAGGTGCTGGAATTCGACACACTGGCGCCGGGCGAGATCGTGCTGTCACGCCAACGCGGGCCGGGAGACCAGGAACTGCTCGTGCGCACGGCTGGATACCAGCGCGGGGAACAGCGTTTCACGCTGGTCGTCGCCGAGGACCTCGCCCCGCTTGCCCGGCAGATCCGGCAGTTCCAGTGGTCGGCGGCGTTGCTGCTGCTGACGGCCCTGGTCGGCGCGCTGCTGGTTCAGCGCGTTGTCCTGCGCCGCGCCTTCGGCTCGCTCGACACGCTGCGCAGCGAGATCCACGAGGTCTCGGCCGGTACACGCGAACACCTCGAAACACTCGGCCCCAGGGAGGTTCGACCGCTGACGAGCGAGATCAACCGCCTGCTGCTGCAACTGCAGCAACGCCTGCGACGCTCGCGCGAGTCGCTGGCCAACCTGGCCCATGCCCTCAAGGCCCCGCTGGCGCGGCTGCTGCAGGACGTCGACACGCTGGCAATCGACAGCCAGACGCACACGCGCCTGCAGCGCGATCTGCGACAGATTTCGGTACTCGTCGACCACGAGCTCCGGCGCGGTCGGTTGGCCGGCAACAGTGTCGGCCAGTATTTCGTCCCGGCGCGCGATATCCCCGAACTGGTGGCGGCAATGCAGCAGCTTTACCGGGATCGCGCGTTGCAGATCCAAGTCGGTACACTCGCTTCCACGGCGGTCGCGATCGATCGGCAGGACCTGGTGGAGCTGCTGGGCAACCTGCTGGACAACGCGTGCAAGCATGCGCGCACGCGCGTGCAACTGGATGTCGATGTCGATACGGCGCTGCAGCTGCGCGTGGCCGACGACGGCCCGGGTATTCCGGCCAGCGAGTTGGACTCGCTACCCGCGCGCGGCAAGCGCCTCGACGAACGCGCCGGCGGTCATGGATTGGGCCTGTCAATCGTGCAGGACATCGTCAACGACCACCGCGGCGCACTGCGGCTGGCGCGTTGCGATGTGCTCGGCGGACTCGCCGTCGAGGTCAGCCTGCCGCTACCCGCGGCGCCGGATTGAATCGACCTTTTTTCAGCCTCGTTTCAGCCGCGTTCCCTAATGTTTGAGTCAGAAAGGAAACGCAGACACCACCTCCGCATCGGGTGAAGGGAGAGACCCGCACGGACCTTACGAGGAACGCCAACATGCTGACCAAAACATTAGCGACATTGACGGGCGTCGCACTGCTGACCGGGGCAGCCATCGCCAGCCCCAACGAGTACGAGCGCGAAGACTGGTACGAACAGCGCGGGCCGCTGCCGTTCGAGGTCATGGACCTCGATGGCGACGGTGTCGTGACCGCCGAGGAGCACGCCAACGTGCGCCAACAGCGGCAGGCAGCTCGCCAGGCACAGGGTTACCCGATGCGCAACGCAAACTGTGCACCGGCATTCGAGCAAATCGATGCCAACCGTGACGGCGCCATCGATAAGCCGGAACTCGAGGCCTGGCAGGCACAGCGCATGCGGGGCCGTTACATGGCCGGGCCCGGTGCGCGCTGGTAACGGCTGTCGCCAGCGATGAAGGCTCGTGACCTTGGCCGCGGCGCGTGGCGGGGGTGGCCATCGCACCCCCGCCCTGGTGGCCCGGCAGGCACGGTGTCCGACCTTTGGCACTTGATTTGAATCAGGGCGCAAACACCTGACAATCCGCATAATTCGATGCTCGTTGCAGCGAGTCAGCGGGCATCCCGGCCGTGATGAACCGGCGCCTGGTCAACTCGCTGTTCACTGTTCACCCGAACCCGAGCGCCGTTGCCGCTGTCACCGTCCAGTGCCAAGTTTCGTGAAGCGACAGTTTTCCAGAAAGCACCCGCGTGGTGTGCTCAGCACGCGCGCCAGGCGGCTGGCGACCTGGATCCTGGTGGTCGGGTTCCTGCTACAGCCGGTGCTCGGTTACCTGGTGACGCCGCTGCTGACAAAAGACCAGCAGGGCCAGCAGATTGTCATCTGTACGCTGCAGGGCGAAAAGCGGGTTACCGTCGATATCCCGGAGCTGGCCGGGCATGACAACGCCGAGCACTGCTCGGCCTTGAAGCTGTACCAGATGGCCGGCAACGCCCCGGTTTCGGAACCGCCGGTCATCGCCGACGTGACGCTTTACGCGGTCGAGGTGGTCGACCAGACCGCACGACAGCAGCACCGTCATCTCCATTTCTCCGCGTACGCCTCGCGGGCCCCTCCCACTGCCTGAAACCGCCTGATACGCCCGCGTAACTCGCCGTAGATTTCGTAGCACACGCTTTCGGTCTTGCACCGATCGGATGAGCGCACAGCCTGCTGCATGCAAGCCGTTCGCATGTCGCGACAGCCTCTGTCGTCGTCGCGCCGAATTGCGTCGAGACCCGTCGGGCCAACGTTTGCAGACAGTTTGACCCCAGGGGTAATCCATGAATTTTCGTTTGAATCGCACGGCAGCCGCCGTGCTGTGCACACTCGCTTCGGCCGGCGCAGCCGCCGATGACACGCTCTCGCTCGACACGATCCTGGTCGAGGATCACAACCTGCAACCGGCGATGACACCGGTCGAGACCAGCACGCTTGGCCCGGGCCGCGAATCGGCCGATGCGCTGCGCGACCTGCTCGGCGTATCCGGTTCGCGCATGGGCGGACACGGTACCGACGTGTCCATCCGCGGCCTCAGCCAGACCCGCATCAACGTGCTGCTCGACGGCGCCTACGTGCACGGCGGCTGCCCGAACCGCATGGACCCGCCGACCTCTTACGCCGCCGGCAACAGCTACGAGCAGGTGACCGTGATACGCGGTACGCAGACGCTCGAGTTCGGCGGCGGCGGTCCGGGCGGCACGATCCTGTTCGAGCGCTCGACTGAACGCTTCAGTGCAGACGAGACCTACCGTGGCCGGGTCGATGCCGGCTATCGCGGCAACGGCAGCACAACCGACCTGGCCGCCGACGTCGCGTTCGGCAACGCCGACTACTTCGGTCGTTTCATCGGCTCGCTGACGGACGCGCACAGCTACGAGGACGGCGACGGCAACGACGTCCGCTCGGCCTACACGTCGACCAGCGGCACGGCGATCGTCGGTTACACGCCGAGCGACCTGACCCGGTTCGAGGCCAGCTTCGACGCGCAGCGCACCGAGGACCTGCTGTTCCCGGGCGCCGGCATGGACTCGCCGCAAGCCGACAATGACACCGTGCGGCTTAAGTTCGACACGGCCGAAGGCGTCGGTCCGTTCGCCCAGGTACGCGCGGAGCTGTACCTGTCGGAGGTCGAGCACGTGATGGACAACTACACGCTGCGCCCGCTGCCCGCCGGCAACCCGGCCATGCGCGCGCCGTCGACGTCGGACACCAGCGGTGGTCGCCTCGTCGCCGAGATGGACAGCGCCGCCGGGCGCTGGAAGTTCGGAATCGACGCCCAGTACAACGACCGCGAGGCCGACCGGTTCAACGATACGGCCGGCGTGCTGAACTCCGTGATGTGGCCCGGTGTCGAGATCGACCAAACCGGTGTGTTCGCCGAGCTGACCCACCCGATCGATCCGGCCAACCGGCTGATCGGCGGCCTGCGCTATGACTATGTCACGTCCAATGCCAGCCGGGCCGACGCCGATCCGCCGGGCATGCCGCTGTCACCAAACCAGCTCTACGCGATCTATTACAACGGCGCCCAGGCCAGCAAGCAGACCGACCACAACGTCGGCGGTCTGCTGCGCTTCGAGCACGACCTGGAAGGGGTCGATGCCACGGTCTTCGCCGGTTTTGCGCGCTCGGTACGGACGCCGGATGCGACCGAACGCTACATGGCCTCGAATGGCTCGTCACCGTCGATGCGCTGGGTCGGCAACCCGAACATCGATCCCGAGAAGCATCACCAGCTCGAACTCGGCATCGTCATGCGCCGCAATGCGTGGCAGTTCGACGGCAGCGTGTACTACAACGATGTCGACGACTACATCTTGCGTGACCGTTTCACGGCGGTCGGCAACAACGCGACCATCTACCGCAACATCGATGCGACACTGATCGGCGGCGAGGCCAAGATGGCCTACCGCTTCACGCCGCAATGGCGGGGCGAGATCGGCGCGGCCTATGTCCGTGCCGAGAACGACACCGACGACCGGCCGATCGCGCAGACGCCACCGCTGGAGGGGATTGCCAGCCTGGAATACCTGCAGGACGCGATGGTAGTCGGCGCCCGGGTGCGCGCAGCCGCGAAACAGACCCGGGTCGACACGACGTCGTCCACCGGCATAGCCGGCCAGGGTCTCGATGTGCAGGAGACGCCCGGCTGGGGCGTGCTCGACCTGTACGCCACCTACGACGTCACCGATTCCGTGTCCATCGACGCCGGTATCGACAACCTGTTCGACAAGAACTACGCCCAGCACCTGAACCGCTCGAATGCGTTCGACCCGACCCAGATACAGGTCAACGAGCCCGGGCGCAGTGGCTGGCTCAAGGTCACGGCGACGTTCTGATGGACGCGGGTATCACGTGGCTCGACGAGGCGAGCCTGATGGCGATGCTGAAGGACTACCTGGATATCACGGTATTCGGCGTCCTCGGCTTCATGAGCTTTGTCATGTTGGCATTCGCTGTCGAGCGCCTGCTGTACTTCGCCCGCGTCGAGCTGCGTGACATCCGCGATCGCTTCGAACTCGAGGTATTGCTGACACGGCACCTGACGACGATCGCATCGGTGGCATCCAATGCACCCTACGTCGGCCTGCTCGGCACCGTGCTCGGCATCCTGATCACGTTCCACGACCTGTCGCAGCAGGCCACGCTATCGGCAACGGCCGTCATGCTCGGCCTGGCACTGGCACTGAAGGCAACGGCGGCCGGCCTGCTGGTCGCGATACCGGCGACCCTGATCTACAACGGCCTGGTCAGGCGGGTCGATGTGCTGACGGCGCGCTGGCACAGCCTGGGGGAAGCGGCATGAGACCGATCGCGACGATGAACGTGATCCCGTTCATCGACATCATGCTCGTGCTGCTGGCGATCATCCTGACCACGGCGACGTTCGTCGCCCAGGGCAGGATACCGATCGACCTGCCCGGGGCGTCGTCGGCGCAGTCGATGACGCCGATGGCGCGGCTCGAGATCACGGTGACGACCGACGGTGGCCTGTTCGTCGATAACGAGGCCGTCACCGTCGACGATCTGCCGGCGCGGCTCGGCGCACTGTCACCGGATACACTGGTCGTGCTGCGCATCGACGAACGGGCGGCATTCGGCCGCTTCGTTGGCGTCATCGACCAGCTCAAGGCACACCGGCTGGAGAATGTCTCGATCCTGACCAGGATGGAGTCGCCCTGATGTCGCCGCGGGTCGTACTCGGATTCACCGTGTCCGGGTGCCTGCACCTGGCGCTGCTGCTCGCTGCCGCCGGCGCATCGCATGACCCCGGTAACACGGAAGCGGTGGAACGACCGCTGCAGCTGGATATTGCGCGCTTCGTCACCCGGCCGGCGCCGACGCCGGCACAGCCGGACCCGGCACTTACCGAACCGCCGCCACCCACGGAACAACCTGCGTCCGAGCCGGTCGTCGTAGCCACGCCGAAGCCCGAGCCGAAGCCCGAGCAGAAGCCCGAGCCGAAGCCCGAGCCGAAGCCCGAGCCGAAGCCCGAGCCGAAGCCCGAGCCGAAGCCCGAGCCGAAACCCAATCCAAAGCCCGAGCAGAACCACCAGCAGAAGCCAGCGCC
>JAGRGW010000234.1 GCA_020445315.1 Gammaproteobacteria bacterium | reverse complement strand
CCGAACTCGTTCGCCTCGACGAACAGGACGTGCTCCGGATCGACTGCATAGATGGCGAAACTGCGCGCCGCACCGAAATGCTGATCGACGTGCTTCATGTCCGTGGTCGCGAACGCGACCTTCAGTGCACCGTCCATCCAGCCTTCCTCAGTGCCGGAGCGGACCAGTTGCAGGCGTCGTTCCACGCTCATGCGCAAAGCCCTCCGCGGAGTCGGCCCTGTACTCGGGCTTCTGTGCGTAAATGGATCGGTAGGGATGGATCTCTCCCTTCTCGAGTTCGAGCATGATGTTGGCCAGGTCGAACAGTGTCTGGCGGGTACCGCGATAGCCGATCCAAGTCTTCTGGTAGCCGCCCAGGGTGTCGTACTGCGGGAAACCCGCGCGCAGCAACGGGATACCCAGACGCGATGCGCTCTCGACACCGTGGGAATTGGCGATCAGGATTTCCGCCCCGTTGTCACGGGCAGCCTTTTCGAGGTCTTCGAGATCGCCGATCTTGACGCTGTCGCAGTGCATTTCCTTGAGCACGGGCGCATTGACCGGGGTCACGGCCGCCACCGTGGAGGCGCCAACCCCCTGCAGCATATCGTCGAACGCGTGGACGAGATCGGGGTCGCCGGCCAAGGCGAAACGCCCCATGCCGAGCATGAAGTGGCAATCGAGCATCGCGTCCTGCAACTGCGCCCGTTGGCGTTCGATCTTCAGCGGCACCGGGGCGCCCGCCAGTTCGCTGAGCACGACAACCAGGTCATCGACGGCACCCAGGCCCATCAGGTGATCGAACCGGTGGTCCGGCACGCCGGTCAACGCCTGCAGCCGATCGGCCGCCCGGTGCATCGAGTGACCGATGACCAGCGTCGCTGCCGCGTCGCCCAGCGTGGCCATCTCGGACACATCGGTACCGCCGATCGTCAACGGCGAAAACTCCTCCTCGCCGAGATGGCCGTCCAGTGAATCGGACAGGTCCGGCACGAGCACCGGCCGAAGGCCAAACTGTTCGATGATGTCGCTGAGTTCCTCCAGGTCACCGGGCGTCAGCGACGACCCCACGAGCACGTTGACCTGCTTATGACGTCGACCGGGCAGGGTGCCGGCGGTTGCGGCCGGAGGCACCAGCGTGTTGATGATGGCCTCGACTGCCTTGGCGAAGCCGGTTTCGAGGCAACCGCTGAAGTCAGGCGACGACACCGGCACGACCGGTATCCCGGCGAACTGCGGATACTGTTTTCGGAAATCCTTGACCGCCATGTTGACGTCGCTGCCCTGCGTTTCGGACAGGCCGGTCGTCGGCACACCCAGCAGTGACGGCGTGTTCTTCTCGCAGATCGTCTTGAGACCCTCGACAACGCTCTCTTCCGAACCCATGACCGTGGTCACCTGGTCCATCGCCGTAGTCTGCAGCGGGATGGGCTCGCGGAAATGGCGTACGAAGAAGACCTTGCCGAATGCCGTGCAGCCCTGCGAGCCGTGCAGCATCGGGATGGAGCGGCGAAAACCGAGGAATGCCAGGGCTGCGCCGATGGTCTGGCTCGCTTTCAGTGGACTGACGGACAGTGCCTTTTTACGCTTGATGATCTCGGCCATGCTCAGCCCCCCAGGGTCTCTGTTGAAGGTACCGTCCCTGGCACGGCTCCGTCCCGGGAACCCGTTCCTGCCCCGCCCTCTCCCGCGGGATGAACGTTCGCGCTTTCGCCACGCCGGGCCCAGGGCGCAGGCTGACGAACGGCATGCCATACCGGGCTCTCGATGGTGAGCACGAGCTGCCGGGCCAGTTCGACCATGCCGGTATACCCGGCGTAACCGAATTCGCGTTCCTGGTTGATATCGAGGAAGGGGATGCGTGCCTTCAGTGCCGTATACATGTTGCGACCACCGGCGATCAGCACGTCGACGTCGTTGTCGCGCACGATCTTGATCAGTGCGCGCGGGTTGCCGTCTTCGATCATGACCGCGTCGCGCCCCATCAACTCCCGAATGCGCGACTTGTCCTCTTCGGTCGACTTCTTGGTACCGGTCGCGACGACCTGCATGCCGAGGTCCTGCAACGCGGCGATGACCGACCACGATTTGACGCCGCCCGTGTAGAGCAACACCTTTTTGCCGCGCAAGCGCTCGCGCCACGGCTCCAGCGCGGCGTCAATCGCGGCCTCTTCGCGTTCTATCAATGCCTCGGTGCGTCGACTGAGATCGTCGTCAGCGATGATTCGGGCAATTTCGCGCAAGGCCTGTGAGACATCACCAACACCGTAGAAGCTCCCCTCGAACCACGGTGTGCCAAAGGCCTCCTGCAGCTTGCGCGCGACGTTGATCATCGCCTTGGAGCACACCATCATATTGACTTCGGAGCGGTGCATGGTCTGCACCTCGCGGTAACGCGCGTCACCGGACAGGGTGCACAGCACGCGGATGCCCAATTCGTCGAACAGCGGCAGCACATGCCAGAGTTCACCGGCGATGTTGTACTCACCGACCAGGCTGATATCGTGTACGCGGATGCCCTCGCGCTGCGCATCTTCCGGCAGCGGATCGGGTTCGCGGGTACCGCAGACGTGCTTGACCATCGACTCGCCGGCAATGCGGTTGCCGAGGTTCTTGGTGCCGTAGAACCCGGCTGCATCGACCGGCACGACCGGCGTGCCCCAGCGTTCCTCGGCCGCCCTGCAGACCGCCTCGACGTCGTCGCCGATCAGCGCCGGGACGCAGGTGTTATAGACGAACACGGCAGCGGGCCGATGGTCCTCGACCGCCTGCCTGATCGAATGGAACAGGCGCTTCTCACCCCGCCCCATGATGACGTCCTGCTCCGTCAGGTCTGTCGTCATACCGATCCGGAAAAGCCGCGAGCCACTGGTGCGGGTACCGCGGTTGTCCCATGAACTGCCGGCGCAGGCGATCGGGCCGTGCACGATGTGCGCGACATCGGCAATCGGCAGCAAGGCGATCTGCGCACCGTCGAAGGCGCAGCCACCGGCTGTCGCACCCGGCTTGGGTTTCGCACAACCGGACTTGGACTTCTTGTTGTGCGCGCAGGCCGGTTCGTCGAGCAGTTCGGCGATGTCTTTCTGTTTCATGGCTGGGGCAGCTTCCCGTGTCTTTGCAATGATGCAAAGCAACCCGCGTGCCACAACCTAGTTCGTTGTTTTTACGAGATATTCGCCACGGGTTCGGTTGTCGCAAATACGACAAGCACCCGCTAACAGGGGAAGGCTTACGACATCAGACGACACTTGGACAGGCCGACACCGGGTGCGAACTACTGCGGGCCAAGGGGGTATTGCGGGAAACGAGCCGTCAGGCGCCGTCGGCAACGACCTGACGCGGCAGCCGCTCAGGCGACCAGGTCTGAACCTGGCAGTGCCGGCGTCGGGATATTGGGGTCAACGTCGGCGTGAAGACGATCACACCAGAACGCAAACCCGACCAGGACGAAAGGATCGAGCCGCGCGACAAATGCCTCGTCGAGCGTGGACTTGCGCGCACAGAAACAGATCCAGTCCCGGAAACGGAACCAGAAAGGCGCGGTCATCGGGGTCTGCAACATGATCGTGCTCCTGTTTCGCAAAAGTGTTCGATTGAGCCGTTCGCCGGCCCGTTACACGGTGCCGACGATCGGCCGCCAGTGACTGAACGACCCCAGCGGCATATTCGCCGAGGTCCCACGTACGACGTCGCCCTTCTTGATGGACGCCGACGGTATGTCCCTGGTGGCCAGAAACTCCACTTCCTGGTCCAACGGAAGAATCATCTGTACCACGAACAGGGTAAACGGGCGCCAGGACTCGGCGGTCGTGTAGTCTTCGTTCATTCGGATACACCTCCATACTGCCAAGGTATCCGGCAGACGCAGCGGCTGCTGTTCGTCTACTAGGAAGACTACCACAATCGGGGAGAAATTGCTGCACTGCAACAAACCCGCTTCTTTTGCGGGATTACGATTTTAAGTCCTCTTTTTTAGTGCGCCTGGCCGGCAGTTCAGCCATCAGGCCAGCCGTGCGCATCGAGCGGCGCAGCGGCCGCCCTCAGACCGCGTAGGGCCGCTCTTCCCAGGCCCGGAGCAGGCGCAGATCACGCCTCGGCAGGTAATCGTAGGCGCCCATCAGGTCAGCGAGCACCGACTCGGCGAGCTGATGATGATCGGCTCGTTCTCTCAACATCGAGAAATACCAGGCAAACGGGTAGCCCAGTACGCGATCGAATCCGTGCAGGGCATTGGCCAGTTCCGCGCCATGCAGACGCCGGTCTTCCGGCAACGCGGGCACGTCGCCGTCGAAGGTGCTGACCGGCCTTGCCGTCAGTCTGGTCTCGCCGTCGCTGTCGACGTATTCACGCAATGCCAGGACCCAATGGTCGCAGAACGTCGCATGCTCTCCCGCACTGCTTTCATGCCAGTCGGACAGGAATCGATGCAGGTTTTTCGCCTGACCGTGGCGGATCTGGGTGCCGTGGACGATATCGGCCACCGAGACCAACCTTCGGAACTGGTAGTGGGCATCGCCGATCGGGCGCGGGTCGCTGCGCGGGAAATCCAGCGGCTCGAGGAACTCCTCGATACTGTCCGGGAACCAGTCCTCGATGATCAGGGGGCGCGCCACGATTTCCCGCAATTCCTCGACCTCGAGCTGAACGAATGCCTCCGGATCGTCCCCACGTGATGCCGTCAGAAAGTGGGTACGCCCGGCGATATGTGTCGCAAACCAGTGGGCTTCACTGAAACGGGCCACGAGTTCGTCGACGTCACCGCCGGATTCCTGCTCGGCCCAATGCACGATGTTGCGCGCGACCGGTTTCAGGTCCTGGTCGACCACGCCACCCAGCCGGTGCCAGTGACCGCGGGTCAGCACGTGACGGAACGACAGGCCCGGCATGAGTCGGTCGCATGCCCCGACCAGGCCGTCCAGTCCACCCGAGACGGGCACATCGCCACACAGGCCGATCATCTCTTCCGGTGAAGCCAGCGTCGCTGAACCGGCCACCGCCGAATCCCAGGTCGTTTCGTTGCTTATGGGTTCCTGCATCTTAGGTTCCTGCATCGCATCGCTCTCGTGCCGCCGCCTGCACATCGACATCGCCGTCATCCAAAAACCGTGTTACCACGTCGGGGGGAGCCCGCAGACAGACGCTGAGCCGTACCCGCCAATCAGGGTCGTCGGCCAGGGTCCACAACTCGGACTCAGGCAGGCGCTCAGCAACCACCAGGCGGATTTCGTCGGCAGCATCGTCCCGCATCAGGCCAAGACTCTCGATCGGCAGGCGGGCGGCGACCGTCTTGCGCACCTCGCGATCCGGATCGCCGATCATTCTGAACAGACGCCCGGCCCGCAGCCGCCTGGCGACATACTGCCGAACGAGGTAATCATCGTCTTCCACGAGCCGCTCCAACTGCTCGACCGGCAACCTGTCAGCAACCGTTATCCGCACTTCGCGATCGGGATCGTCGATCAGTGCCCACAGGTGTTCCACCGCCAGGCGATAGGCGAGAACGCGTCGGACCACCTCGTCGGGATCGTCGAGCATCTGCAACAGCCGTTGCTGCGAAAGGTAGCGTGCCGCTATTGCCCGTCGCTCCCAGAATGGGTCTCCGGCATAACGCTCCGCGAGATCGGGATTCTGGTTGAAGAAGCGGGTGATCTGGTGCCCGCTCATCACGCGTACGCAGGTATCACCGGGTTGGCAGCGCCCTTCCAGCAGGCGGTCGTCGCGGTGTGGACAGGCCGAGCAATCCGCCCTGGGCGTCTCCAACACGGGGCTCGCCGCGTCCGCACTCATTCTTCGTCACGCACCGCCACGACGAGGCCGGTGGCCAACTGCATGTCCTGGGTCAATGCCAGGCAATGACTGCTGCTGTCGACCAGGTAGAGATTGAACGCCGCATGCATTTTGACCGGCTTGGCCGTCACCACGTCGTCGTCCATGCAGAAGGTGAAATGCAGGTCGGGGTAGCGCCCCCGCAGCACCATCTCCATGCGCGGCTCATCCAACTGGTCGTCGAGCCAAATGCTGATTTCGTCGATCTGCTGCGCCGTGATCATGCCGGGACCTTCTCCGCCTCGAAGCGGATGCGCTCCTCCGGAGACTGCCCCATGACCTTTGCCAGCCATGGTGGCGCGTCATCGCCGATTACCGCCTGCAGCGCGACCAGCTCGTCACGCGCCTCGCCCATCTGGGGCTTTTTGATGGGGTGCACGCCCACCCGAACGACCTTGGCTGCCGCCGGCCCACCGATCGAGGCGATGAACAGTATCTGGCAATCGCGGATGAGCGAGGCCCGGTAGCCGTTCTTGTCGTCGACCGCCTCGCGCTCATCCACTTCCCTGATGTCGACCAGGCGGACTGCCGACTGCGACACCTGGTAAACCAGGAAACGCTTGCATGAGCCGAAGTGACCATCGAGTTTCTCGGCCTTGTTCGAGGCACAGGCCACGCGGATGCTGTTGGGCATATCGCCATCGGCATACGGTTCGACGGGCGGCAGCGGATCCGAAGACAGGCCATTCTCGCCCTTCAGATAACCGAGTGCGGATTTGAGATGTTCGACGTCGATGCCGTCCAGTTCACCGTCGAGGGCCGACTTGAGCCCCTTTACCGTCAACGTGGCAAGCTTTCCGGCGGTGGGCGGCAACCCGATGGCATCCCCAAGGACCGCCAACAGGCGTGCGGCATCGGTATCCGGCAGTTCACGCGCGGCGAGGCCGATTCGCAGCGCTAGGTCTTTCTTGAGGGGAGATTGACTCATGGGCCGATCCTCTGGAGATTGGTTGATTGCCGCGAACGTCTGAACCGCAGCGCACCTCCAGTCGTCCGAAGGTGCGCTGAAGTACGCCAGCCGTATGCAACAAGCTGGTGCGCCAACCCGGCTCAGGCCGGGATGATGCAGTCGTCTTCCATGCACACGTCGAGGCACTGTGGCGTATCGAACTCACCTTCGCACTCGGTGCAGGAATCGGCCTCGATTTTGTACACACCCTTGAACGGTACGATCGAGTTGGTCGGACAGACCGGTTCACAGTCACCGCAGGCGGTGCAGATATCACGAACGATTGCTAGAGCCATGATGATTCTCCTGGAAAATTGCTACTCGGCGCGCTTGAAACGCAGCGTGGTCGGAAAGCTCGGGCGTGGGCTGATGGGGTCGATGTAGTAGCTCGAACCATCGGTCAACTCGACCTTGCCGCCCCACTCGCTGTCGGTGTCTTTCTCCACCGACGCGATTTCGTCCTCCTGGTCCTTCTTGGCGATGTAGAACAGGAGACCACCATCGTCTTTCACGCGGATCATTACGTTGGGCATGGGACTTTTCCTCTGGCTTCCAACTGGCGGGTGGCGCCGCATGGCACCACCCTCCCCGATTGACTGAACCGGATCAGCGGATCAGGTCGTAGTTGTAGTCAGTGGTACCCATACCCCGGGTCTCTTCGTCGAGCCGCTCGAGTACGGAGTTGACCAGCATCTTGAGCATGTACATCGCACCCTCGTAGCCCAGGGTCGTGTCGCGGTGCATATGGTGCCGGTCGAAGATCGGGAAGCCGATCCGGATCAGCGGCACCTCGTGCTCCTTGCCCTTGTGCAACGTGTCGCGCTGGATGAACTTGCCGTAGCTGTTGCCGATCATGAAGTCCGGCTTGTTCGTGAACATCAGCGAACGGAAGTGCCACAGGTCCTTGCCGATATGTACCTGGGTGTTCTGACCGTAAGGGGAATCGGCACACAGCTTTTCGACGGCCTTCTTCCAGCGCTTGTTGGCATGGTTGGCCAACACGTCGGTCGGCTCTGCACCCACCTCCAGCAGGAACCTGGTCATACCCAGCGCGAAATCGGCATCACCGTATACGGCGAACTTCTTGCCATGCAGCCAGGCATGGCTGTCAGTCATCATGTCGACCAGGATGCCACGCTCGCGCGTCAGCGACTCCGGGATCGGCTTGCCGGTCAGCTCGGATACCTTCATCAGGAACTCGTCGGTCGCCTCCAGACCCATCGGGATGGCGATATCGGAAGCCGCGTGCTTCCAGGTGTTCTTGGCGAACTTGCGGCTCTTGACCGACTGCCACGGCTGCAGGAACAGCGTATCGATGGCGTTCGGCGCATCCTTCATTTCCTCGATACGGGTGCCACCGTCGTACATCCGGTACTCACCGTCGGCAGGCGTGTCGAGTACGTCGGTCGGGTCCGACAACAGCGAGTAACCAACACCCATTTCCGTCATCATGCGCTTCATGACACGGTAGTTACCGAGGTAAGTCTCGAAGCCCGGCACGATGTTGAGCTTGCCGTTGCTGCCAACCTCTTTGCCTTCCATCTCGTTCAGCGTGAAGTAGCGCTGAATGCCTTCGAACATGTTGTCCCAACCCGTCGTGTGCGAGCCGACGAAGCTCGGGGTATGTGCGAACGGCGTCGGGAACTCCTGCTCGATATGGCCCTCTTTCTTCGCATTACCGATGAAGGCGTTGAGGTCGTCACCGATGACCTCGGCCATGCACGTCGTCGAAACCGCAATCATCTCCGGTTTGTATAGCGCCTTGGCGTTCTCCAGGCCGGCGAACATGTTCTTCTGGCCACCGAAAACCGCGGCGTCTTCAGTCATCGAGTCCGATACGCAGGCCACGGGTTCCTTGAAGTGGCGGTTGAAGTAGGTGCGGAAGTAGGCCACGCAGCCCTGCGAACCGTGGACGTAAGGCAGCGTCTTTTCGAAACCGAGGGCACACAGCACGGCACCGAGCGGCTGGCATGCCTTGGCCGGGTTGACCGTCAGGGCCTCGCGACTGAAGTTCAGTTCCTTGTATTCCTCGGTCGTGGTCCACTGGAAGATCTCGTCGATCTTCACCGACGGGACCTTCTCTTCGAACATTTCCTGCTTGTTCGCGAGCGTCCCCTTGTACTCGTCCTTACGGAACAGGGGGTAGCTCGGCATGATGTTTTCGACTTCTTGACTCATGACTTTTCTCCTGCCGCGCCACCAATCTGTGGACGTACGGCGTAGATGAGATGAAAACTGTGTATGGCTCGAACCGCGGAGACGCAGAGATCACCGAGACGGCTGTTTCAGCAGTACCTTGCGCATGCTTCACCTGCTCTCCGCCAACCGGCGGTATCGTTAGTGATCTGCGCTGCTGACTCCGTTTCTCCGCGGTTCAAAACCCCAGATCAGGCCCCGGCAGCCACTGCTTCGGGCTCGGCCTGGGCTTGAACCCACGGCGCCTTGATCTTGTTCCAACAGGGGTTGTTCAGCGTCATGTCCATATCACGGGCAAAGATGGCGAAGCCGTCATAGCCGTGGTACGGGCCCGAATAGTCCCAGGAATGCATCTGGCGGAAAGGAATACCCATCTTCTGAAAGATGTACTTTTCCTTGATTCCGGAACCAATCAGGTCGGGCTTGACCTTCTTGACGAATTCCTCGAACTCGTAACCGGTCACGTCGTCGTAGATCAGGGTCGCGTTGCCCATCTCCTTGATCGTGCGGTCGTAGTCGTCGTTGTGGGCGAACTCGTAGCCCGTGCCGACCACTTCCATGCCCAGGTCCTCGTAGGCGCCGATCACGTGACGCGGGCGCAGGCCGCCGACGTACAGCATGACCTTCTTGCCCTCGAGGCGCGGACGGTACTTGGCGATGACGGC
>JAGRGW010000233.1:1198-1441 GCA_020445315.1 Gammaproteobacteria bacterium | reverse complement strand
TGACCGCCGCCGAGTACCTGGCCTTCGATCTGGACCGTCACGTGCTGGTCGTCATGACCGACATGACGCACTATGCCGAGGCCCTGCGCGAGGTGGCGACGGCCAAGGGCGACGTACCGGCGCGTAAGGGCTATCCCGGCTACCTGTACTCGGACCTCGCCGAGATCTACGAGCGCTCCGGCCGCATCCGTGACCGCCACGGCTCGGTCACGCTGGTGCCGGTGGTGTCGATGCCGTCCGACG
>JAGRGW010000233.1:0-1158 GCA_020445315.1 Gammaproteobacteria bacterium | reverse complement strand
TACATCACCGAGGGCCAGATCGTGCTGTCGCGCGAGCTGCACAACCAGGGTATCTACCCGCCGGTGGACATCGCGCCGTCGCTGTCGCGCCTGATGAAAGACGGTATCGGCAAGGACGACACCCGCGACGATCACCCGCGCGTGGCCAACCAGCTGTACGCGCTCTATGCCAAGGCGCAGGAAACCCGCAACCTGGCGTCGATCATTGGCGCCGAGGAACTGTCGGCGCGTGACCAGCGCTACCTGGCATTCGCCGACGACTTCGACCGCTTCTTCGTCGGCCAGGGCGAGGACGAGAACCGCAGCGTCATCGAGACGCTGAACGTCGCCTGGGAACTGCTGTCGCGCTTCCCGCGCGAGGCCCTGACCCGGGTCAGCGAGACCGACCTGGCGCACTACCACCGCAGCGGGGACAAGGCCGCATGAGCCGCCTGCGCGCCGCACCAACCAAGAGTGCGCTGCTCAGCCTGCGCAAGCAGGTGCGCTTCCTCGAGGCAGGTCATGCACTGCTCGAGCGCAAACGCGAATTGCTGACCCGCCTGGTATACGAGCACATCAAGGAATACCAGGCGCGCAAATCGGCGGCTCAGCAGTCGATCGCCACCGCCTACCGCTGGCTCAGCATCGCCGAGTTGCGCATGGGCGACCGCAGCATCGCGCAGGCGACACTGGGCGCAACGGCTTCGGTCGAGATGAAGGTACTGCCCCGGCGCGCGCTCGGCGTCCAGTACCCGTCGGTCGAGGCCAGGCTGATACCGCCCAAGCCCGTCGGGCTGCTCGGCACCGATCCGACCTTCGACGAGGCCCGCCACGCCTTCGCCGAGGCCGCGGTACACCTGGCAGAACTGGCCACCGTCGAGATGGCGCTGTACCGCCTGATCAGCGAGCAACGCAAGGCGCAGAAACGGGTCAACGCGCTGAAATACAACATAATTCCGTCATACCAGAAGGTCATAAAACGGATCGCCGAGGCACTCGAGGAAGAGGAACGCGGCACGCTGTTCCAGATCAAGCGCCTGCGCGAAGCCGCCGGAAACTGACCCCGACGGCCAGCCCTGGCATCCCGCCCGCCACGAGCGGCATCCCGACTATAGGGTGCCTCTAATAATCCTGGGTGCGCAGATTGGGCGACAGAATTCGCTCAGTTCAAGGCGAAAA
>JAGRGW010000232.1 GCA_020445315.1 Gammaproteobacteria bacterium | reverse complement strand
ATGACACACGGCCGTTTCGTCACCATCGAGGGGATCGAGGGCGCCGGTAAATCGACCTGCGTCGACCTGTTGCGGCAGCGCATCGAGGCGCGGGGCCACGCGGTCGTGCTGACGCGCGATCCGGGCGGCACGGCGCTGGGCGAGGAACTGCGCACCTTGCTGCTCGGCCATCGCGACGACGACATGGCCGACACCACGGAACTGCTGTTGATGTTCGCCGCGCGCGCCGAGCACCTGCACAAGGTGATTGAGCCGGCGCTGCAGGCGGGCAGCTGGGTGTTGTGCGACCGTTTCACTGACGCGACCTATGCCTACCAGGGCTATGGTCGCGGCATCGACCTGGGCCGGATCGAGGCACTGGAACAATGGGTGCAGGGCAACAGGCGCCCGGACCTGACGTTGCTGATGGACCTGCCGGTCGCGACCGGCCTGGCGCGTGCCGGGCGGCGGTCGGCGCCCGACCGGTTCGAGCGCCAGGCGCTCGATTTCTTCGATCGTGTCCGGGCCGGTTACAGGGCACTCGCCGAACGCTGGCCGCAGCGTTTTCGCGTCATCGATGCCGAGCCGGACCTGGACCGCGTGAGTGGGCAGATCGTCGCTGCCATCGACGGTTTCCTCGACGAGGTCGAGGCGTGATCGAACCGGCTGTCCTGCCTTGGCATACGCAGCAATGGCAGTCGCTGCAGGGCGCGCGCGACGCCGGGCGACTGCCGCATGCGCTGCTGTTGGCCGGTCGCGCCGGTCTGGGCAAGGGACGCTTCGCCCGACGCCTGGCTGCGTCGCTGGTCTGCACCGGGCGCACCGCCGAAGGTGACGCCTGCGGCCAGTGCCAGTCGTGCCACCTGGCGAAGAGCGGCAGTCACCCCGACCTGATCCGGGTCGAGCCGGAGGCCGAGGGCAAGATGATCCGGATCGACGCGATCCGGCAGTTGTCCGGCAAGAGCGTGCTGGCGGCGCAGGAAGGCGGCTACCGGGTCATCGTGATCGAACCTGCCGAGGCCATGAACCGCGCTGCGGCCAATGCGCTGCTGAAGACGCTCGAGGAACCGGCGTCACGCACCGTGCTGATCCTCGTCAGTTCGCAGGCCGACCGCCTCATGGCCACCATCCGCAGTCGCTGCCAATCGGTGCGGTTCGGCGTTCCGCCGCGTGCGCAGGTCATGCAGTGGATCAGCGGTATGACGCAGGATGCCGACACGGAGGCGCTGTACGCGATTAGCGGCGGCGCCCCATTCACCGTGTTGCGGGCCGCCGAAGAGCAGTGGCTGGAAACGGATCATGCGCTGCTCGACGAACTCGCGCAGTTGAAACAGCGCAGGTCGAACCCGCTGGCGGTGGTGGAGAAATGGGAGCAGCGGCCGATACGGGGTGTATTGGACGGACTGAAACGCTGTCTCGGCGACCTGGTCAGGGTGGGCCAGGGCCTGCCGCGCGACGAGCTTTGTCATCCCGGCCAGCACGGCGATTTGCAATCGCTGGCTCAGGGCATAGACTTAACGCGGGTTTTCCGCTACTTGGACGACATTATGAATGTCGAGCGCGGACTGGTAAGTAACCTGAACGAACAGATGATCCTGGAAGGGCTGGCCGCGCAGTGGCTGGAGATGACCAGGCCCGGAGGCCGTTGACATGACCACACCGCAGATGCCGCGTGCGCGCCAGGGGATCCTGTCGCTGACGATCAAGGACAAGAATGCCTTGTACGCGGCCTTCATGCAGTTCGTGAAGAACGGCGGGCTTTTCATTCCCACGACGAAGAAATACAACATCGGCGACGAAGTGTTCATGCTGCTGAGCCTGATGGATGAGGCCGAGCGGCTGCCGGTCGCGGGCAAGATCATCTGGATCACCCCGGTCGGGGCGGAGGGCAACCGGGCCGCCGGTATCGGCGTGCAGTTCAGCGACCAGGACGGCGGCATGGCGCGTAACAAGATCGAGGGCTACCTGGCCGGCGCGCTGCAGTCGGAAAAACCCACGCACACGATGTAAACCGTCTCGCGCTTGTCCCGGCTCTGTCGGCCGGGCAAGATCCCGCTGTCGCACCGATCCCACGGACCGATTCTGATGCTGGTTGACTCACACTGCCATCTCGACCGGGTAGACCTGTCGAACTACGATGGTGATTTCGACGCCATGATCCGCGCCACGCGCGGGGCCGGTGTCGGTCACATGCTCTGCGTGTCGATCGACCTCGAGTCCTACCCGGCGATGCTCGACCTCGTCGCGCCCTACGACGACATCTCGATATCGGTCGGCGTACATCCGAACGACCGTGACCGGGAAGAGCCGACGGTCGAGCGCCTGGTCGACCTGGCCGCGCACCCCAGGAACGTCGCCATCGGCGAGACCGGGCTGGACTACTACCGCACCGAAGGCGACGTCGAGTGGCAGCGCCAGCGGTTTCGCAACCACATCCGTGCCGCGCGCGCGGCCGGCAAGCCGCTGATCATCCACACGCGCGAGGCGCGTGAAGACACGATCGCGATTCTGCGCGAAGAATCGGCTGCCGACGTCGGTGGTGTCATGCACTGTTTCACCGAGACCTGGGACATGGCGCAGCAGGCGCTGGCGATGAATTTCTACATCTCGTTCTCCGGGATCGTTACGTTCCGCAATGCCGCCGACCTGCGTGACGTCGCCGCCCAGGTGCCGCTCGACCGGCTGCTGATCGAGACCGATTCGCCGTACCTCGCTCCCGTGCCGTACCGGGGCAAGCCGAACGAGCCCCGCTACGTCGGCAAGGTCGCCGAGTTGATCGCCGAGCTGCGTGGCCTGGAACCCGACGAGGTCGCGCGCCTGTCGACGGCCAATTATTTCGAACTGTTCGGCCGTCCGACCCCGGTGCATACCGGCGCGGCCTGACGCTTACGCACACGCCGGGAATGCCGTTCCGGGCGACAGGGAGGTTGCCATGCCAATCGAGATCGGGCCGTCGGACGGCCTGCGCCGCCTGGGTTACCTGGTGGTCATCGCCTGTGTCCTGCTGCCGCTGGCGGCGCCACTGGCATGGTCCTGGCGATTCGCGCTGGCCGCGTTGACCCTGCTGGTGGGTGTCGCATCCTGGCGACTGTTCCTGCAGCGCTGTCCGGATGCCCTGATCGAGGACCCCGACGGGTGCCTGGCCCTGTTGACCCGCGACGGTCGGCGGTTGAGGGTCAACGACGTCGAACGCGGCATCGTGCGTCCATGGCTGGTCAGCGCCGTGCTGCGTACGCCCGGTGGCCGCGTCAACCTGTGGGTGCCCGGCTGGGCGCTACCGGAACAGACCCATTGGCGACTCCGGCGCGCCCTGATCGGTTTCCGTCGTTCAGCGCCCGCCGTCTGACGGGTTCGGCACGTAGCTGTCCGGAATCAGGATGGTGGGTGACGCCTGGTTGTCGTCGCGATCCGGGAAATCGATCGTGTAGTGCAGGCCGCGACTCTCGCGTCGACGCTGCGCGGACTGGATGATCAGGTCGGCCACGTCGACCAGGTTGCGCAGCTCCAGCAGGTCGTTGGAGATGCGGAAGTTGCCGTAGTACTCGCTGATCTCGTGGCGCAGCAGGTTGACCCGGCGGCGCGCCCGTTGCAGCCGCTTGTTGCTGCGCACGATGCCGACGTAATCCCACATGAAGCGCCGCAGTTCCTCCCAGTTGTGCGATACGACGACCTCTTCGTCGGAGTCGGTTACGCGGCTCTCGTCCCACGGCTCGGGTGAAAAGCCATACTGCGTCTGCGTACCCAGCTCACGCACGATGTCGTCCAGCGCCAGCTCGCTGTAAACCAGGCACTCCAGCAGCGAGTTGCTGGCCATGCGGTTGGCGCCGTGCAGCCCGGTGTAGGCCGTTTCACCGATGGCGTACAGGCCGGCCACGTCGGTGCGGGCGTGTCGGTTGGTCTTTATGCCGCCACAGGTGTAGTGAGCCGCGGGTACCACCGGCAGCGGTTCGTGGCGCATGTCGAAGCCGAGGTCTAGGCAGCGCTGGTGGATGGTCGGGAACAGGCGCTCGATCTCGGCATCGGGCTTGTGGCTGACATCGAGATAGACGCAATCGATACCGAGTCTTTTCATCTCGTGGTCGATCGCCCGTGCGACGATGTCGCGCGGCGCCAGTTCGGCGCGGCTGTCGAAGCGCTCCATGAACCGCGTGCCATCCGGCAGCAGCAGGCGTCCACCTTCGCCGCGTACCGCCTCGCTGATCAGGAACGACTTGGCGGCCGGGTGGAACAGGCAGGTCGGATGGAACTGTATGAACTCCATGTTGGCGACCCGGCACCCGGCGCGCCAGGCCATGGCGATGCCGTCGCCGGTGGCGACGTCCGGGTTGCTGGTGTACAGGTAGACCTTGCTGGCGCCACCGGTGGCGAGCACGACACAGCGCGCCGACGCCGTGACCACGTCTCCGCTGAGGCGGTTGAGCAGGTAGGCGCCGTGGCAGCGACGATGGACGCGGCCTTCCTCGTCGTGCTCGGCCGTGATCAGGTCGACCGCGATATGGTGTTCGAGCACGGCGACGTTGGGGTGGGTCGGGAGCTGGCGCAGCAGGGTGTTTTCCAGCACCTGGCCGGTGGCGTCCGCGGCGTGCACGACACGACGGTGGCTGTGGCCGCCTTCACGCGTCAGGTGGTAGCCCGAATCGCCTGTCGCCGGCGTGCGCGTGAACTCGACGCCGGAATCGTAGAGCCAGCGGATGTTGGCCGGGCCGTGTTCGACGACCATGCGCACGACCTCCTCGTCACACAGGCCGGCACCCGCGTCGAGGGTATCGGCGACGTGCGAGTCGACCGAGTCGCTGCCGTCGAGCACGGCGGATATGCCACCTTGCGCGTACAGGGTATTGCCTTCCTCGAGCTCCCGTTTTGCGACCAGCGCGGCCTTGACGTTTCCGGGCAGGCGCAGGGCGAGGCCGAGGCCGGCGGCACCACTGCCGATGATGAGCACGTCGAATTCGAGCTTGTTCATGGTTTTCATAACGTTGCCGCGACTCGTTCGAGTCGCCATAATCGGCCCCTGATGTTGCCGGTCGGCCATGCGGGTCCGGCCCCTTTCATGCAAAGAGTAATCGTTAAGCGTCTGCCGAGTCACGCCGCCCTGACCCACATGGCACCCGAAATTACCCCTTTTTCTTTGATGCCGGACAAGTCGCCAGCGCCGTCCAGGGCGAACTTTCCCGGTTTTTTCCGGTCTCAACGCGCGTGTTCTGGTGATCGGGTCGTGACCAGGGAGACTGCTTTTGTCTTCTGATCGCGAGGCCGACCAGGTATTGGTGGAGCGCGTGCAGCGCGGAGACAAGAAGGCGTTCGACCTGCTGGTGCTGAAGTATCAGAACAAGGTCGCCAACCTGATCTCGCGTTACGTTCGCGACCACGCCGAGGTGCTGGATGTCACCCAGGAGGCCTTTATCAAGGCTTACCGGGCGCTGCCCAAGTTCCGTGGGGACAGTGCTTTTTATACCTGGCTGTACCGGGTGGCGATCAATACGGCGAAAAACCACCTGGCATCGCAGTCGAGGCGTCCACCCGGTGACGACATCGAGGCGGAAACGGCGGAACAGATGGACATGGGTACGCCTCTAAAGGAAGTGGACACGCCTGAGCGGATGGCATTGCAGCGCGAGATTGCGCAGACCATCCAGAAGGCGCTCGACGATCTGCCCGACGACCTGCGCACCGCGATTACGCTGCGCGAGTTGGAAGGGTTGACCTACGAGGAGATCGCCGAGGCGATGGACTGCCCGATCGGAACGGTACGCTCGCGAATCTTCCGGGCGCGCGAGGCGATCGACGCGAAATTGAAACCGCTGTTGGCAAGTTGAAACGAGAGATCGAAGGCGATGAACGAACAACAGGCAGAGCAGCTTTCCGTGCTGCTGGACGGAGAGCTTGGACCCGCGCAAACAGACCAACTCGCGCAGCGACTGGCCACTGCCGACAGGGAGGTGCTCGATACCTTCGGCCGTTACCGGTTGATCGGCGACTCGATTCGCGGCGAAGCGGATATTGTCGCCGTCGACGTCGCCGAGCGGGTCCGTGCCCGGCTTGCCGAAGAACCGACGGTCCTGGCGCCGAAGCGACGCATACCCGCGTGGATGCGACCTGCCGCCGGTGTCGCGATCGCGGCGTCGGTCGCCGCAACCGCGATTTTCGTGGCGCCGCAGCTGGCACAGGTTCAGCCGGGTGCGGGCGAAGGCGCCGTCCGGCAACTGGCCGGCGCACCGGTGCCGGCCATGGCGCCGACGCTGGTGGCCAGCCAGCCGGTCACCAAACCGACACCGCAAGCCGGTCGCTCTGTGGCTGGCAACTGGCGGGCACTCAACGATGACGTTCAGCAGCGACTCAACCGGCTGGTCATCGAGCACCAGGAGTTCGGCGGTCGCAGCGGTATCAACGGTCCCGTACCGCACATCGGCCTGGTCAGTTATGACCGGCGCTGAAGGCGCACGATCGATGCGCCGCATTGCAGCGACGGTGACCGGGCTGTTGCTGTTGACCACGGCCGCCGCCGGCGACATCGATCCGCGCGAACTGCTTGACCGCATGAACGAAGCGGTCCGCGATCTCGACTACGAGGGACGCTTCGTGGTCCAGTCCGGCTCCCAGCTCGACGCGATGTACATCGTGCACCGCGTCGACGAGGGGGCCGAGAAGGAGCGCGTGGTCTCTCTGACCGGGCAGCCGCGCGAGATCATTCGCAGCGGTGAAGCGGTCGCCTGCCTGACACCCGGCAGCGACCGGCACATCAACGTGGGCAGGCGCGAGCACGGCCGGACCGTGTCACCGCTGCGCGGCGTCAGCGCCGAGCAGTTGGAGCGCTTCTACCGGATGCAGTTGCTCGAGCCCGAACGCGTGGCCGGCCGCGAGGCCCACCAGTTGCTGATCGAGCCCAGTGACGACCTGCGTTTCGGTTACAGGCTGTTCATCGACAAGCAGTCCGACCTGCCGTTGCGCAGCATGATGCTGGATACCGATCGCCAGGTAGTGTCGCAGATGATGTTCACCGAACTGCGGGTCAACCGCGGCATCACGCCGATAGAGCGTGACCTGTCGGCGATGCAGCTCGCGCGGCCGGAGACGGACGTCCTCCAGCTGCACTACCAGCGCCTGTCACCGCCAGCCTGGACTTTTTCCGATCTCCCGGCGGGTTTCCATCTGAATGCACACCGGCGCACGCCGTTGCCATCATCCGACGGCGTTCGTGAACACTTCATCTTCACCGACGGCCTGGCGACGGTATCGGTTTACGTGCAACCGGCTGATGGCACCGCGACGCTGCCGGGTGCATCCCGTCTTGGTTCGGCCAATGCGGTCGGGCGTCTCGTCGCCGATCACGAGGTCATCGCGGTTGGCGAGGTGCCGACCAAGACGCTGCAGCTGTTCGCCGAGCGGTTGCAGGCAGCCGAGCGATGATCGAGGCGGAAGCGCGCGTCACCGGCATTGACCGCGAGTACGCTGAGGTCGTCACCCTGAGGCAATCGGCCTGTGGCAGCTGTGCGGCCAGCAAGGGTTGTGGCACGTCGCTGATCGCGGCCTGGTTTCCGCAACGCGAACTGCGCTTCCGATTACGCAACGACATCGGCGCCGAGGCCGGCGACCGCGTCGTGTTGGGTCTCGACGAGGGCAGCCTGCAGCGGGGCTCCCTGTTGTTGTACGCGGTACCGCTGGGCGGACTGCTTGGCGGCGCCATCGCCGGTGACCGGCTGCTGCCGGCGATCGGCCTGTCGGCGGAACTCGGTGCCATCGTGGGTGGTCTATTGGGCTTGATTGGGGCGCTGCGCTTCGTCAGCAACAGAAGTGCGTCAACGCTGGACGATGGCGCCGCCGGCGTAAGGCTGCTGCGCAAGCAGGCCACGCCCGGCGCGTTGTACATCGAGTTGCAGGCGTCCCGGACAGAACAACTGCAAGGAAACGAGTGAAAAACATGCGAAGCTCTATTCGACAGCGCGTCGGCAACGGTGTCCTGACCGTCGTGCTCTTTACCCTGGTGACCACTGCAGCGATCGGCGGTGGGCTGCCCGATTTCACCGTACTGGCCGAACAGAACAGCCCGGCCGTGGTCAACATCAGTTCCCACCAGTCGACCAAGGTCGGTCAGCGCAAGCCACACGGCTTCTCGATGCCGGATGTGCCCGAAGGTAGCCCGTTCAGCGAGTTGTTCAAGCACTTCTTCGGCGAGGGCTTGGAAGAGCCGTTCGGCGAGCGTGAACGCGAGAGCCGCTCCCTCGGCTCGGGTTTCGTCATTTCGCCGGACGGCTACATCCTGACCAACTACCATGTCGTGGCGGAGTCCGACGAAATCCTGGTGCGGTTCAGCGACCGGCGCAGTTACGAGGCCACGGTGGTCGGCTCGGACAAGGCGAGTGACGTCGCCCTGATCAAGATCGAGGCCGAGGGACTGCCGACGGTCAAGATCGGCAAGAGCAGCACGCTGAAGGTGGGCGAGTGGGTGTTGGCCATCGGTTCGCCGTTCGGATTCGACCACACGGTCACTTCCGGCATCGTCAGTGCGATCGGACGCAACCTGCCGAGCGAAAACTACGTACCCTTCATCCAGACCGACGTTGCCATCAACCCCGGCAATTCCGGTGGGCCGCTGTTCGACCTGGATGGCGAGGTGGTCGGGATCAACTCGCAGATATACAGCCGTACCGGCGGTTTCATGGGCCTGTCGTTCGCCATTCCGATCGAGTTGGCGATGAACGTCGCTGACCAGCTGCGCGAGAACGGCAAGGTGGCGCGCGGTTACCTCGGCGTGCTGATCCAGGATGTCGACCGCGACCTGGCCGAGTCCTTCGGCATGGCGCAACCCTACGGCGCGTTGATCTCCCGCGTCATGCCGGATTCGCCGGCGGACAGCGCCGGCCTGAAGGTCGGTGACATCATTCTCGCCTACAACGGCAAACGCCTGCTGAACTCCAGCCAGTTGCCGCCACTGGTCGGCACCAGCCGGGTCGAGCAGGCCGCGCAGCTGCGCGTGTTGCGACAGGGCAGGGAGATGGAACTGCCGATCATCGTTGGGCGCCTGCCGGACAACGACGAACCGCTGGCCGCGATCGAACCGGCGAAGGTCCCGGAACCCGACCAGATCGAGCAGCTCGGGTTGTCGGTGATCGATATCGAGTCCGACGTCCGGCGTGAACTCGGTCTCGACATCGCGGGCGGTGCCCTGGTTGGCGACGTCGGGCCCGGACCGGCGGAGGACGCCGGTATTCGCCGCGGCGACATCGTCGTCATGTTCGACAACACCGAGGTCAAGGGTGCGCGCCACCTGCGCGCGCTGATCGACCGGATCGAAGGCAAGCGCTCGGTCGCGGTGCTGATCCGGCGCGGTGACAGCCCGGTGTTCCTGGCCCTGCGCATGCAGGACTGACGTCGACCGTGCCATCGCTGGTGTTCTACTACCGTGACGGTTGCCACCTGTGCGAAGAACTGGCCGGGTTGCTGTTCCGGCACTGGCCGGCACAGGCCGAACACATGGAATGGCGCGATGTCGATCAGCGGCCCGAATGGCGCGAGGCCTACGGCCACCGGATACCGGTCCTGCTCGCCGACGATGCGCTGGTCAGCGAGCTGGTCCCGGACCCGGAGCGGATAGCGCAGTATTTCGAAGCCTCGAACAATCCGGTATAATCCGCGGCCGAGCTGCGGTTCGCAGAAGACGGAGCTTTCCCGAGTGGGGAAGTTCCGTTTTTTTCGTCGCACGCCCGGTGTCCTGTCGGGTCGGGAGTGCCGCCCGCGTACCCCTGCGGCGTCGCCTGCCGGACGGTCCTGCCACGGCACGCGCCGTGCAGGACGACGCGGGCAACACGCTGAAACAACAGGTTATTTGTCAGACAGGACACGACAGCAGCACACACCAATGACCGAACTCAGCCATATCCGGAATTTCTCCATCATCGCGCACATCGACCACGGCAAGTCGACGATCGCGGACCGTTTCATCCAGGTCTGTGGTGGCCTGAGCGAACGTGAAATGGCCGCCCAGGTGCTCGATTCGATGGACCTGGAGCGTGAACGCGGGATCACCATCAAGGCCCAGTCGGTCACGCTCGACTACAAGGCGCAAAACGGCGAGACGTACCAGCTGAACTTCATCGATACGCCGGGACATGTCGATTTCTCCTACGAGGTGTCGCGCTCCCTGGCTGCGTGCGAGGGTGCGCTGCTGGTCGTGGATGCGGCCCAGGGCGTGGAGGCACAGAGCGTCGCCAACTGCTACACGGCCATCGAGCAGGGGCTCGAGGTGTTGCCGGTATTGAACAAGATCGACCTGCCGTCGGCCGAGCCGGAGCGGGTCGTCAACGAGATCGAGGAGATCATCGGTCTCGAGGCCGGTGAGGCGCTACACGTCAGCGCCAAGACGGGTCTCGGTATCCCCGAGCTGCTCGAGGCCCTGGTGCATCACATCCCGCCACCGACGGGCAGCACCGATGCCCCGCTGCAGGCGCTGATCATAGACTCCTGGTTCGATTCCTACGTCGGTGTCATCTCGCTGATACGCGTCGTCAACGGCGTCATCCGGCCGAAGGACAAGATGCGGATCATGTCGACAGGCCGCGTCTACCAGGTCGAAAAGGTGGGCGTGTTCACACCCAAGCGGCTGGACAAGAAGGAACTCGGCAGCGGCGAGGTCGGTTTCGTCATCGCCGGTATCAAGGAGGTCGATGGCGCGCCGGTCGGCGATACGCTGACGCTGGAGAACCGCAGGGCGGACAAGCCGCTGCCTGGTTTCCAGGAGGTGCGCCCGCGGGTCTTCGCCGGCCTGTACCCGGTCAGTTCGGATGACTACGACGCCTTTCGCGATGCCCTGCAGAAGCTGAAACTGAACGACGCGGCGCTGCACTACGAGCCCGAGACCTCGCAGGCGCTCGGATTCGGCTTTCGCTGCGGCTTTCTCGGCATGCTGCACATGGAGATCGTGCAGGAGCGTCTCGAGCGCGAGTACGATCTAGACCTGATCACGACGGCACCGACCGTCATCTACGAGGTCGAGCTCAACGACGGCAGCGTCATCCAGATCGACAACCCCGCCGCCTTGCCGGATCCGGGCAAGACCCGCGAGGTCCGCGAGCCGATCATCGAGGCTCACATCCTGGTACCGCAGAACCACCTGGGCGCAGTCATCACGCTGTGCGTCGAGAAGCGTGGCATGCAGAAGAACCTGCAGTACCTCGGCGGCCAGGCCCAGCTGGTCTACGAGCTGCCGATGAACGAGGTCGTGCTCGATTTCTTCGACCGGCTGAAGTCGGTCAGCCGCGGGTACGCCTCGTTCGAGTACGAGTTCAAGCGTTTCGATGCGGCATCCCTGGTCAAACTGGACATACTGATCAACGGCGAGCGGGTCGACGCGCTGTCGCTGATCGTGCATCGCGACTACGCTGAGAGCCGCGGTCGCGACCTGACCGAGCGCATGAAGGAGATCATCCCGCGGCAGATGTTCGAGGTCGCGATCCAGGCGGCGATCGGCAGCAAGGTCATTGCCCGCTCCACTGTCAAGGCCCTGCGCAAGAATGTCACCGCCAAGTGCTACGGCGGTGACGTGACGCGTAAGCGCAAGCTGCTCGAAAAGCAGAAGGCCGGCAAGAAGCGTATGAAACAGGTCGGCAGGGTCGAGATCCCGCAGGAGGCATTCCTCGCGGTGCTCCAGGTCGGCAAGGACAACTGATCGTTGTACACGACGGTCGCAACACGAAGCCATCGGAAAACGACATGCAAACGACCCTGATACTCGCCTTTTTCGCCTTCCTCGTTTGGGTGGTCATGGCATTCGGCATCGAACCCGCACTGGCCCTGGCTGCCGTCGTCAGCGGTGTCGTCTGGCTGGTCTACCGGCTGGTCCGGGGGCGTGTCGACAAGGATGAACTGCCGACCTCGGTCGAGTACGCGCGCTCGTTCTTCCCGATCTTCCTGATCGTGCTGTTGCTGCGGGCCTTCCTGGTCGAGCCGTTCCGGATTCCATCGGGATCGATGATGCCCACGCTGCTGGTCGGCGATTTCATTCTCGTCAACAAGTTTGCCTACGGTATCCGTATGCCGGTTACCAAGACCAAGCTGATCGAGATCGGCGAGCCCGAGCGCGGCGACATCGTCGTGTTCCGCTGGCCGTTGAATACGCGCCTGGATTACATCAAGCGTGTCGTTGGCGTGCCCGGCGATCGCGTTCGTTACCAGAACAAGACACTCTACATCAACGACGAGGCGGCGCCGATCGAGGTCGTCGGTCCGTACCAGCCCGAGGGCTCCGGCATGCGCGCGCTCGGATCGGTCGAAGGCAGGGAGACACTGGGTGACGTCGAGCACTCGATCCTGGTCAACCCGATGGCCGCCGACTTCAACCCGTCGTGCACCTTCCTCGGTTACCGTGAGGTGACGGTGCCGGACGGCCACTACCTGATGGTCGGGGACAACCGCGACGACAGCAACGACGGTCGTTGCTGGGGCTTCGTGCCCGAAGAGAATCTCGTCGGCAGGGCTTTCTTTGTCTGGCTGAGCTGGGACTTCCAGCGGCCGGGGTTCCTGGCGCCCAGCCGAATCGGCACGATAGGCCAGTGACATGGCCTATAATCCAAGGCGAGTCAAGTCAATGAAGCGAATGACGATGATCCAAAGACAACGCGGGATGACCATGCTTTCCTGGCTGGTCGTGCTCGGCATAGCCGTTTTTTTCATCCTGATCGGCATCAAGATGGTCCCGACCTACCTCGAGAACTACTCGGTCAAGCAGGTTCTGGTCAACATGGAGAACGACCGCACGGTGCGCAAGATGAGCGCGCAGGAAATGCGCCAGTCGTTCATGAAGCGACTCAAGATCAACAGCGTGTACGAATTCGACCGCGACTGGATGAAGATCACGAAGCAGAAGAACGGTAACCTCATTGCGGTCGATTACGAGATCCGCAAGCCGGTCGCCGGCAACGTCGCTATTGTCATGACGTTCTCCGACTCGGCACTCATCCCGCTGCCGTGAAACGGCTGCAGGCGCGACTCGGCTACAACTTCCGCGATATCGAACTCCTGCAACAGGCGATATCGCATCGTAGCGTCGGCGCGCGCAACAACGAACGCCTGGAATTCCTGGGCGATTCGATCCTGGGGTTCGAAGTGGCCGATAACCTTTACCACCGGGTCGGCGACGCCGACGAAGGCCAGTTGAGCCGGATGCGCGCCCACCTTGTTCGACGCGAGACCCTTGCCGAGGTCGCGCGGTCGCTCGACCTGGGTGACGTGCTGAACCTGGGCGCCGGCGAGCTGCGCAGCGGTGGGCAGAGTCGTGATTCCATTCTCGCCGATGCGGTCGAGGCAATCATCGCCGCGGTCTATCTCGATGGAGGCCTCGACCAGGCCAGGGCCCTGGTGCGGCGCCTGCTGGGCTCCAGGCTCACGACGCCCGCCGCCGAGATCAGGCTCAAGGATCCGAAGACGCGATTGCAGGAATACCTGCAGTCGATCGGGCATGCGCTGCCGCAGTACGAGGTCGTCGAAATCAGTGGCGAGCAGCACCGGCAGCGCTTCCGGGTCGCCTGCAGCACCGGTATCGTCGCCGACAGCGACGGTGAGGGCAGCAGCCGTCGGAAGGCAGAGCAGGCGGCTGCCCAGGCGATGCTCGACGCACTCGACGGTGCACGGCCATGAGCTTCCGCAGCGGGTTCGCCGTGCTGGTCGGCAGGCCGAATGTCGGCAAGTCGACGCTGCTGAATCGCCTGCTCGGCCAGAAGCTCGCGATCACCTCACACAAGCCGCAGACGACGCGTCACCGGATTCTGGGTATCCGTTCGCAGGCCGACGGGCAGACGGTCTTCGTCGATACGCCGGGTATCCACGATCGCGGCGACAAGGCGATGAGCCACTACCTCAACCGCACCGCGCATACGGCACTGCACGACGTCGATGTCGTCGTGTTCGTGGTCCAGGCGCTGGTTTGGACCGACGAAGACGAGCGCGTACTCAAGGCGCTCGCGGCGTCCGGCGCGCCGGTGATCTGCGCGGTCAACAAGGTTGATACTGTGACGCCGAAGGAGATCCTGTTGCCGTACCTGCAGACACTTTCGCAGCGCCACGGCTTCGCCGAGATCATCCCGCTGTCGGCACAACAGGGTGACAATGTCGAGGTGCTGGCCGAGTCAGTGCGCCGACGCCTGCCCGAGGGCGAGGCGGTGTTTCCCGAGGACCAGGTCAGCGACCGTTCGGAGCGCTTTTTCGCCGCCGAACTGCTGCGCGAACAGTTGATCAGGCGCTACCACCGCGAGTTGCCGTACTCGGTCACGGTCGAGATCGAGCGTTTCGAGGAGCAGGACGGACGCTACGACATCGGTGCCGTGATCTGGGTCGAGCGCGAGGGCCAGCGCGCCATCCTGCTCGGCAAGGGCGGGCAGGCGATGAAGGAGACGGCAACGGCTGCGCGCAAGGCGATGAACGATTTCTTCCAGACCCGTGTACATCTCGAGGTCTGGATCAAGGTCAAGAAAAGCTGGTCGAGCGACGAGGCCAGCCTGGTTCAGCTCGGCTACACCGACTGAGATGACCGGGGCCGAACCGCTGGTCGGCGCCTACGTGCTGCACGCACGGCGCTATCGCGACAGCAGCCTGCTGCTCGAACTGCTGACCCGCGAGTGTGGACGGGTCGCGGCCATTGCGCGAGGGGCATTGCGCGCGCGGCGGCCGGATACCTTCTTTCAGCCGTTCCAGGCCCTGCTGGTCGGCTTGCGCGGGCGCGGTGACGTGCTCAGCGTGACCGCTGCCGAACCGGCTGGTGCACCGGTCGCATTGCGCGGCAGGCGCCTCTATTGCGGCCTCTACCTGAACGAACTGGTGCAGTACATGACGGCGCGACACGATCCGGTCGCGGCGCTGTTCGACGACTACGTCGAAGCCCTCGAACGGTTGCCGGCGGCCGACGACGTCGAACCGGTGCTGCGCAGGTTCGAGGTCGGCTTGCTTGGGCATCTCGGCATCGGGCTCGAACTGACCCGCGACGCCGCCGGCGACCCGATCGACCCCGCGCAACGCTACGGTTACGATGTGTCGGCCGGCGCGGTGCCCGCCACGACGGGCATGCCGGATACCATCAGCGGCTCGACCTTGTTGGCGTTGCACGAAAACAGGCTTGCAGACGATGGCGACCGGCGCGAGGCACGGCTGCTGTTGCGCCGTGTGCTGAACCATCATCTCGACGGCCGTCCGTTGAAGAGCCGCGAATTGTTCGCAAGCGGAAAGACATCATGAACACCTATGAACGACTCCTCGGCGTCAATATCGATCACGTGGCGACGCTGCGCCAGGCGCGCGGCACGCGCTACCCGGAACCGGCACAGGCCGCCCTGGTTGCCGAGCAGGCCGGTGCCGACGGCATCACGCTGCACCTGCGCGAGGACCGTCGCCACATCCAGGACCGCGACGTCGAGGTGCTGGCCGGCATGTTGCAGACGCGCATGAACCTGGAGATGGCGGCGACGACCGAAATGCTGCAGATCGCGTCACGGATCAGGCCGGCGGACTGCTGCCTGGTGCCCGAGAAACGCGAGGAGCTGACCACCGAGGGTGGGCTCGACGCGGCGGCGGCCGTGCCCTTCCTGAGAGACTATTGCGCGCAGCTGGCCGAGGCCGGGGTTCGCGTGTCGCTGTTCATCGACGCGGATCCACGCCAGCTCGACGCGGCCGTCGAGATCGGCGCGCCGGTCGTCGAGATCCATACGGGTCACTATGCCGATGCGACGACGCCGGACGAGCGCTCGGCGCAGTTGGCCCGCATCGCCAACGCGGTCAGTCACGGCCTGCAGGCCGGCCTGCAGGTCAATGCCGGGCACGGCCTCGACTATCACAACGTCAAGGCGGTCGCGGCGATCGACGGTATCCTCGAATTCAATATCGGTCACGCAATCGTCAGCCGCGCCGTCATCAGCGGCCTGGCAGCGGCGGTGGCGGATATGAAGCGCTTGCTGCAGCCGCCGGGGAAGTGACGCTCACTCGTCGAGCGCCAGCACCTGCTCGACCTCGGCGATGGTCCGTGTCAGCAATACATCGGCCGCGGCGGCGTCTTCCAGCGCGACGGCGGGCTGCAGTTCGCCGAGCGCGTGATGCAGGGCCGGCACGCCACAGACGGCCGCTGCACCGTGCAGCCGGTGCGACAACTGCCACAGGTCCGACCAGCTGCGTGCCTCAAAACTGGCCCGCAGTTCCCTGACCGCCTGCGGCAGTTCGTTGCGCAGGTCGCTGAACAGCTTTTCCGCGATACGCTCCGATCCACCGGCGATGCGCAGGGCCTGCGCCGTATCGCGGACCGGCAGATCGGACGGCGGTGCCTGCGGCGGTGTGGTGTCGACGACTGCCGCCGGTGCGATACCGCTGGTTATATCGATGACTGTCCTGCGCAGGTCGGTGTCGGTGATCGGCTTGATCAGCGTGCGGTGGATGCCGGCGCGTAGGATGTCGCGGCGGTTGCGTTCGGCGGCATCCGCCGTCAGGGCCACGATCGGTACCGGGCGGTCGGCGTAGTGGGCATTGATCCGGCGCGCGGCGTCGAGCCCGTTCAAGCGCGGCATGTGGACGTCTAGAAACGCCATGTCGATGGGGTGGGACGTGGCCAGTTGCACCGCGGTTTCGCCGTCCTCGGCGCGCAGTACCTCGGCGCCGAGGTCACGCAGCAGGTGAGTGACCAGTTCCAGGTTGACGGGGTGATCATCGGCAGCCAGGCAGGTCTTGCCCTCGAGCGGTTGGGTGTCGTCACAGTCGGCTCGCGGCAACGGATGCGGTGCTGTTCTCGGCTCGCCGCCGGCATGCCCCGGTACGTGTCGCAGGCAGCGTCGTACCGCATCCTGCAGGTGTCGACGCTGAGGCGGTTTGCTCAGGCAGGCACTGGCGCCGCGATCGGTGAACCGGGTCAGCAGGTCCTGGTCGGAACTCGACACCAGTACCATCATCGGCAGACCAGACCGACGGCGAACGTGCTCGACCTGTTCGAGACAGCGTTGAACGCTGATGGCATCGCCGGCACAGCCGAGCGCCACCAGGGCGTAACGGGTGGTGTCGATATCGGCGTCTTCATCGAGCCGATCGACCTCGTCGACGGCGAGGCCGAGGTCGCGCAGGGCGTTGAGCAGGGCGATGCGCGACAGAGCATGTGGTTCAACGAGCAGGCCGCGCCGGTTCAGCGGCGGGCTGTGGCGGCGGGGCGGGGCATCCGGGTCGGTTTCGAGCGTCAGGGTCACGTGGAAGACCGAGCCCACGTCGACGCGACTGCTGATGTTCACCGTGCCATGCATCGCCGTGGCCAGTGCATGGCAGATGCTGAGGCCGAGCCCGGTGCCACCGAAGAGTCGCGTCGTCGTCGAGCTGCCCTGGTCAAAGGCGAGGAACAGGCGCTGCTGGTCGGGCAGCGGAATCCCGATACCGGTGTCGCTGACGGCAAACGAGACCGTCACCTTGTGCGGCTGTTCGTCCTCGATCATCACGCGCATGACGACATCGCCTTGCCCGGTAAAGCGGACGGCATTGCCCAACAGGTTGTTGAGGATCTGGATAATACGCGCCTCGTCACCGACCAGCGCATCGGGTACGTCGCTGTAGACGATGGAGACCAGTTCGAGCTGCTTTTCGTGCGCCTGGGGCATCCACAGGGTCACTGCCGTCTCGACGCATTCGCGCAGGCTGAACGGCTCGTGTGCCAACACCAGCCTGCCGGATTCGATCCTTGAGAAGTCGAGGATGTCATCGACGATACGCAGCAGCGCCCCGACCGACTTGTCGATGGTCTGCAGAAAATCCCGTTGCCGGTCGTCGAGTTCGGTCCGGCCGAGCAACTGGGTAAAGCCGACGATGCCATTCAGTGGCGTCCGGATCTCGTGGCTCATATTGGCCAGGAACTCGGACTTCGCGCGGCTCGCATCTATCGCCCGACGTCGCGCTAGGTCGAGTTCCGCGTTGCGGATCTCGATGACCTCCATGCTCTCCTCGACCTCGTGCATGGTCTGGTCGATGCGGTCCTGCAGTTGCCCGCGGGCGGCCTCCAGTTCCCGCGCCATGTCGTTGAAGCCGGTTTCGAGGTCGCCCAGTTGATCGTTCGAGCGGGCGGTGACGCGGGTGTGCAGATCGCCGGCACGGACCCGTTGCATCGCCTGGTTGACCTGCTGAATCGGTTTCAGCGCGCTGCGCAGGCGGCGAATGCCGATTAGCGCGGCAAGGGCAATTCCCGCCAGTCCGCTGAACAGACCGCCGAGCGCCAGCCCGACATCACCGGAATCGAGCCACAGGTAAACCGCGAAGCCGACGATGGCGATAAACACGGGCAGCAGCACGACGACGAATGGCCGCAGCATGGCGGCATCGGGGCTGGGGCGCGGGGGTGGTTCAACCGGGTTCAAGGCAGCGTGTGAAGAGAACGTGGTTTGACCGATGTTAACTCGTTTTGCGCCTTTCGATTGAGTAAACTCTGGGCATGCGATACCCAACGATGGAAACCTGTGTCGGCAATACGCCGCTGGTGCGCCT
>JAGRGW010000231.1:583-2958 GCA_020445315.1 Gammaproteobacteria bacterium | reverse complement strand
CGGGCACTGTGACCGCCTATATCATCCGCCGCCTGCTGTACGCGCTGCCGATCCTGATCGGGGTCAATGCGCTGACGTTCGTATTGTTCTTCGTCGTCAACTCGCCCGACGACATGGCGCGCATGCACCTCGGTCAGAAACGCGTGACCGACGAGGCCATCCTGGCGTGGAAACAGGAACACGGCTACGACAAGCCGCTGCTGGTCAACACGCAGCAGGAGGGCAGCGAGCGCTTCACCGACACGATCCTGTTCGACAAGTCGATCCGGCTGTTCCTGTTCGACTTCGGCCAGTCCGACAGCGGCCGCGACATCAGTTACGACATCTCGCAACGCATGTGGCCGAGCCTGGCGATCGCGGTGCCAACGCTGCTGGTCGGGCTCGCGATCAACATCACGTTCGCAATGCTGTTGGCGTTCTTCCGGGCCACCTACCTGGATTTCTGGGGCGTCGTGCTGTGCGTGGCGATGATGTCGATCTCCAGCCTGTTTTACATCATCGGCGGCCAGTTCCTGGTCGGCAAGCTGCTCAACCTGGTACCGATATCGGGCTACGACACCGGTCTGCACGCGTGGAAGTTCATGATCCTGCCGGTCATCGTCGGCGTCATCGGTGGGATCGGGTCGGGCACGCGCTGGTATCGCACGCTGTTCCTCGAAGAGATCAACCGTGACTACGTTCGCTCGGCCCGGGCCAAGGGCCTGGCCGAGCAAACGGTGCTGTTCCGCCACGTTTTGCGCAACGCGATGATCCCGATCCTGACCGGTGTCGTCGTCGTGCTGCCGCTGCTGTTCATCGGAAGCCTGCTAACCGAGTCATTCTTCGGTATCCCGGGGCTCGGCAGCTACACGATCGACGCAATCAACAACCAGGACTTTGCGATTGTCCGCGCGATGGTGTTTCTCGGCGCCGTGCTGTACATCATCGGCCTGTTGCTGACCGACATCTCGTACACGATCGCCGATCCGCGGGTGAGGCTGGAATGATGTCGTTCCAGCCGGTCGTCCTGTGGACGGATGCCCTGATCTACCTGCTCCTGTGCCTGGTCGCGGTCACGGTCTGGCACACGCGGCGGCACGACCATTTGGCCGCGCCCTGGCGCCGTGTCGCCGGCAGTCGTGTCGGCCAGGGTGCGATGGTGGTCCTGTCGTTCTACGTCATCGTAGGCCTGCTCGATACGCTGCACTTCAATCCGCGGACCGGCGTCGACGACAACGGTGATCCGGTCTACTCGACCGAGGTCCTGAGTGCGTTCGATGCCATCGCCGGGCCATTGCGCACCGAGCGCGAGAAGACCTACTCGGCGCCTTTCGCGACCCACCTGTTCAGCAAGGAGAACATCGAGCAGCCCGACGGCTCGATGGTGCGCGACCACCCGCGCCTGGTTTACGGCGGTGCGCACCTTGGCGACGACATCGACGGCAAGTGGGGCGACATCGCGCTGCGCTACTACATCGGCATGATGAAGTGGGCCGTCGTGGCACTGCTGCTGCTGTGGGCATTCTGCGGCTTCCGCCTGGAGCGGATGCGCCAGCTGATGCAGGGCCGCTTCGACAATCCCTGGCATATCGGGGCCTACACGTTGATCGGCGTCATGGCCGTATTCGGCGGTTTCTGGGAACTGTCCGGCTACTACCACGTACTCGGAACCGACAAGGTCGGCGAGGACGTGTTCTACCAGTCGCTGAAGAGCATTCGCACCGGCCTGGTCATTGGCACGCTGACGACGCTGGTCATGCTGCCGGCGGCGATCCTGCTCGGCATCATGGCGGGCTATTTTCGCGGCTGGGTCGACGACGTCATCCAGTACCTCTACACGACGCTGAACTCGATTCCCGGCGTGCTGTTGATCGCCGCGGCGGTGCTGATGATGCAGATCTACATGAGCAACAATGCCGACCAGTTCAACAGCCTGACCGAGCGTGCGGACCTGCGCCTGCTGTTCCTTTGCCTGATCCTCGGCGTGACCAGCTGGACCGGCCTGTGCCGACTGTTGCGCGGCGAGGCGCTGAAACTGCGTGAACTGGAGTACGTGCAGGCCGCGCGCGCGTTCGGCGTCGGTCACTTCCGTATCCTGATCCAACACGTGCTGCCCAACGTCATGCACATCGTGCTGATCACCATCGTGCTCGACTTTAGCGGCCTGGTACTGGCCGAGGCGGTGCTGTCGTACATCAGTATCGGTGTCGACCCGGCCACCAACAGCTGGGGCAACATGATCAACGGTGCGCGCCTGGAGCTCGCCCGTGAACCGGTCGTGTGGTGGTCGCTGCTGGCGGCGTTTACCTTCATGTTCACGCTGGTGCTGGCGGCCAATCTCTTCTCCGACGTCGTGCGCGACGCCTTCGATCCGCGCCTGAGGCAACAACGATGAG
>JAGRGW010000231.1:0-496 GCA_020445315.1 Gammaproteobacteria bacterium | reverse complement strand
ACCCCGGTGCGCGCCGTCGACGGGGTCAGCTTCGAACTGCATCGCGGCGAGACCTTCGTCCTGCTCGGTGAGTCGGGCTGCGGAAAATCGATGATCGCGCTGTCGATCATGCGCCTGTTGCCACACTCCGGGCGCATCGTCGGCGGTGACGTACTGCTCGAAGGGCAGTCACTGCGTGCATTGTCCGAGGCCGACATGCGCGCCGAGCGCGGCGGTCGTATCGGCATGATCTTCCAGGAACCGATGACGTCGCTGAACCCGGTCATGACGGTCGGCAAGCAGGTCGGCGAGGCCGTGCGCCTGCATGACCCCGACAGCCGCGACCGGGTGGAGGCACGTGTCGTCGAGCTGTTCCGTTCGGTTGGCATTCCGGACCCGGCACGCCGCATCCACGAATACCCGCACCAGCTGTCGGGCGGTATGAAGCAGCGCGTCATGATCGCGATGGCGCTGGCCGGTCGTCCCGAGGTATTGATCGCCGACGAACCGACGACGG
>JAGRGW010000230.1 GCA_020445315.1 Gammaproteobacteria bacterium | reverse complement strand
AGGAGGTCGTGGAAGCGCTCAAGGGCGTGCAGACCGGGCACCTGCGGATCAGCGTCGCGACCACGGCAAACTACTTCGCGACGCGGCTGCTGGCGGCGTTTGCGAAGCGCTACCCGGGCATCACCTTTTCGCTCGACGTCACCAACCGCAAGTCACTGCTGGTCAAGCTCGCCAGTAACGACACCGACCTGGTGATCATGGGCAAGCCACCGGAGGGGCTAGACCTTGACGCGACCCCGTTCATGGACAACCCGCTGGTGATCGTCGCGCCACCCGGCCACGCCCTGGCGAGCGAGCATCAGATCAGCCTCGAGCGTCTGCAGGACGAGGTTTTCGTCGCGCGTGAACTCGAATCGGGCACACGTATTGCCATGGAGCGGTTCTTCAGCGAGCGCGGCGTCAACCTGCAGACGGGCATGGAGATGACCTCCAACTCGGCGATCAAGCATGCGGTCGAGGCGGGACTGGGTCTCGGGATCGTTTCGGTGCACACCCTGGAACTCGAGCTGGAGGCGGGCAGGCTGACGATCCTCGACGTGCAGGGGTTCCCGATCCTGCGGCACTGGTACCTGGTCAAGCACAGTGGCAAACGCCTGTCCCCGGTTGCCCAGGCGTTCGCTGACTTCCTGTTCGCCGACGAGACAGCCCGGCTGGTCCATCCTGACGTCACCGCACAACCCGTAGCACCGTAGGCCCCGGGGCCACGCAGTCCGCCATTACCGCCTCTTCGGACCGCAAAGCGGTCGAGCCCGAACGTCGCATCGACCTTCTTTGCTGGAACATCAATACGCCGTTGTACCCCTGTTCATGCTAAAGGCGGAGTTGGCACTGCGAGGAAGCGGCTCCGGCGAGCGCACCCGGGCAGGGCCAGCATACGGGCGGCCTTGGTTGGAAATCGCCGAGATTAGGTGGACTTAGACAGACCGTTTCTCTCTCAAGCGCTCGACGTGCGCAATCAGGGTATCGACCGTCTCCCGTAGCAGGTCGAGTTCGTCCACGTCGAGATCGTCCAGTTGTTCCAGGTTGTACTCGATGGTGTCGATGATCTTCTTGTGCGGACGCTGCATCGGCCGCATGAAATATCCCGTGATCGTCGCCACGATGGCACCGAAGAACAACACCGAGCCGACCACGATCCAGGTACCGCCGATCAAGCGTCCGAGGCCGGACAGCGGCATGTCCGCGATTCCTGCCGTCGAAAAAGCCGCCACGCCCCAGTACAGGGCAGCGCCGTAGGAATCGATCGAGGACTCCGGCACACCGCTTTCCGCCAGCAACAGGCCCGCCGAGAACACCAGCCACAACACGATCAACAGCCATACCAAGCCGATGAACGGGGTATGGGCAGAGACGTCGCGGAAGAATCTCCGCAACCGGCTTCGATACCTGTTCCGCTTCATCGCAGGAAACAACGATCAGTTTCCGGTCGGATGCCCCAAGACCTCGTCGATCTCGCGCTCAGCCTGAAGCCAATCGTCCAGCGCCCGGCCCGGGGCAAAACCGCGCTGCTCGGCCTTGAAATAGGCAGACTCGGCGATCATCTGGCGCCGGCCCTTCAAGTGAAGGGCAAAATCATGGAACAACGCCAACCGCGACATTTCATGTGTCATGTTGCCCGCCATCTCGCCTCCCTCTCGCGTGCCGTGCGGCCTGCCCCACCGGTTCGAGCAATCAACGCGGACTTCGGGACCTGACGGCAGACCTCCGCAATGGTAAGTAAAGTCCGATTGCCTTCACTTGCAAGATGTCCGCACACCCACCGGTTGACGGCGGTCAACCAAGACACAAGACGTTTCCACTGACGTCGCGACGCACTACCAGCCGCCCGGGCCGGTGAGCTAATGTGGGTGATCATTTCGCTGTGCGACTCGGGACGGGTCATGACCATGGCTGCATCACCCTACCGCCGGGAAAACGGCTTCAGTGTCATCGAAATCAAGCTCCACGAGGTGCGCCAGCTGTTCAACTCGCTGGACCCGGCGCCATTCCACGAGAAAGACCTGGAAGCGGGTGCGGCGGATTACATCGTCGATTCGGTACGCGACCTGCCTTCGGACGAACCGGTCAAGCTGGCCCTGTACCTGCCAAGCGCGAATTGCGACCGCGATACGGCCCGGATGATCGAGGAATCGATCCATCATTACTTCGATTACCGCGCGGATGTCACCAGCCACGAGCTGACGCTGACGCTGCAGCAGGGACGCACGGCCCTGATGATAGGGCTTGCCTTTCTGTTCGTGTGTATCGTCGCGCAGCAGTTGATTGGCTCGATGCAAAAACCGGGACTGCTGTGGCGGACTTTGCAGGAAGGCTTCCAGATCATCGGATGGGTGGCGATGTGGAAACCGCTCAACGTGTTTCTCTACGAATGGTGGCCCATCCGGAGCAAGCGGACGCTATATCGCAAGCTGGCCAGGGTTCCGGTGGAATTGCGCGGCTACTGACTGTCACTCCCCACCTTCAACCCGGATCGATCGGCGCGCCCGGCGGTTCGCCACAATGCTCAGGCGACCCCGTCTGCGGCAGGGAGATCCTTCAATCGATTGAAGCAGTTGGCCGAACCCACCCTGTCGACGATGCCCAACTGGGCGAGTTCAGTGCCGGCATGGCCCTGCAGGCCGATGAGTTTCACCTCGGCGCCATCGGACATGGCCTTGTCGATGAGGTTCTCGACCAGCAGGCTGGTCGAAATACCGATAAGGGCCGCGTCCTTGAGATCGACGATCAGCACCTTGAACTCGGAAAACTGCCGCATGCGTCTCACCAGGCCCCGACCCACACCGTAGCTCACCGGCCCCGTCACGCGCAGCAGCAGCGCCGAACCCTGGTACGCCGACAACACTCGCTTTTCTGTCCGGTGCAGACCCTCGACATCGGTGACGCCATCACTCAGCACGAGATTGCCGAGTTGCAGGTCTGACAGCTTGTCCAGGGTGACGACGTTCTTGATGAAGACGCCCACGGCAACCGCGGTAATCAGGTCCACGAACACGGTCAGCAGCATAACCAGCGTCATCAGGGCCGCCGGGAACCTGGGCAGGCGATGCAGGCGCGTCAGGAAAGGCAGGTCGAGGATGTCGTAGCCAACCTTGATCAGGATGCCGGCCAGAACGGCCAGCGGGATCGACTCGATCAGGAATCCCAGGCCGCCGGCGAAGGCGAGCAGAACGATCGCGTGCGTGGCGCCCGACAGGGGGCCGGTTCCACCCGCGCGGATGTTGACCATCGTCCGCATGGTCGCACCGGCGCCCGGCAGCCCGCCCACCAACCCGGCGATGAAGTTACCGACCCCCTGGCCGACCAGTTCACGATCCGAATCGTGCTGCGTGCCGGTCATGTTGTCGGCCACCAGCGAGGTCAGCAGGGAGTCGATCGAGCCGAGCACAGCCAGCGTGATGGCACCGCCGAGCATCGCCTGTACCGCGTCGATATCGAAGGCCGGCAAGTGGAGGCTGGGCAGGCCGACGCTGACCTCGCCAATCCGGGGAATGGACGCGTCGGGCAGAAACACGGCCGCCGCCAGGCTGCCGACGACCAGCGCCACCAGCGGCGCCGGCAGCACCTTTTTCACCCGGCCGCGCCACAGGAAAACGATCAGCAGCGTCAACACGCCAATGGCGAAAGCCGGCAGGTTCAGTGTCGCGACCTGGGCCGGCAGTGCGACCACCGCGGCCAGAACCTTGTCCGGTGCATCGTGCCCAAGCAGCGGCCCGATCTGCAGCAGGATGATGATGACACCGATACCGGACATGAAGCCCGATATCACCGGGTACGGTACCATGATGATGTAACGCCCCAGCTGTAGCCGGCCCATCAGGATCTGAAGCAGCCCCGCCAGCGACACCGTCGTGAAGGCCATGGCCAAGCCCTGGTCCGGGTAAGCGGCGCTGAACTGGACCACCATCGCGGTCATGATGACCGTCATCGGCCCCGTCGGGCCCGAAATCTGGCTGGGCGTGCCGCCGAACACGGCGGCGAAGAAGCCGACGACGATGGCGCCGTAGAGACCGGCCGCGGCCCCTGCACCGGACGCGATGCCAAACGCCAGCGCCAACGGCAGTGCGATGACACCCGCAGTGATGCCACCCGTGATGTTGGCTGCCACGTTGCTGCCGAAGTCGGCTCGACTGTACATAGCGACGGAAACCTCAGCCCAGACCCAACCTGGAAGTATGGCTCCCGGCCGGGCAACCCGTCGCGAGTAATTTCAATAATGACCGCGCAACGGCCAAATGAAACCGAACGTCCGGCAGATCCCGAGCGACTGGCGCGATGGGCAGGTGAGAAAGTCCGGTGGTAGCCGCAATTGCGGCAGACGGTTCTGCTTGCAGGCTTCTTTCAGCGCCATCCGCTACGGCGCGCTCAGCTTGGCGACCACGAACACGTCAACGTCGAATGTATCGTTAGTGATTATGTCAGCGCGGCGAAAGCGCGACTTGCGCGTCTCGGCGCAAAGATTGTTCCCGGCGAGTCGCCGCGGCGGGGGACTCCGGGACGACCCCGTCGTCCTGCGAGTGGTACCGAGAACACTGACCCCGCTATCGCGGGGGCAGTGTGGTACCGGGTAGCCGATCAGGCAGCCAGCTTGCCCACCTTCTCAGCACTGGCCTTCAGGATGGCCTGGACTTCGTTGCTGTACTCGGTGCCCAGCTCGACGAATGCCTTGCTGTCGGTCACGACGTCTTCCACGGTCTTGCGGACGACTTCGGCCTGGGCGTCGGCGAACGACTTGGCGCCATCGACGTCTTTCACTGCGTTGGCAGCCTTGGCGCTTTCCAGGACGACGTCGGCGTACTTGCGGGCCAGGGCCAGCTGCAGGTCGACAGCCTTCTCCATCGTGGCGATCGCCAGGGTATTCAGGCTCTGAACCGGGGCAAGGAACTCGGCAGATGCGGATGCGAAATCAAACTTTTTCATGGGTGGTCTCCGAAACGAACGGTTTGCTGTTTATGTTGCAGTGCAGCATAGCGCTCTTTTTTGTGCGGTGCAACATTTTTTTGCATTTCTTTCCGGAGAGCCGGCCAGCCGTCCATACCGCATCATCGTGATTGACCCGGGCCAGGATGGCTACACCGAGATTGCCACCGTCCGGGTTGGCCAGCTGAAAACAACGGACTGGGCGGGAGCGATACACTGACTGCCGCCGGGTCGGCACACACTGCAGCGAACACTATCCACACGCGAAGGCGGGAATTGACCCTTCCGTCGCCCGCCGCCTTAACCTAGTATTTCAGTCGGGTATTGGCAGGTGGT
>JAGRGW010000229.1 GCA_020445315.1 Gammaproteobacteria bacterium | reverse complement strand
GTCTCGCCCGGCCCGATGACCGTGGATGGCGGTTTCATGAACAGCACCGGGTGCTCCGGCAGCGTGGCACCCGTTTCGGCCGCGTGGGCGCGATAGTTCAGGCCGACACCGAAGATGCAGGCCGGTTGTAGCGGTGCCAACCAAGCGTCGACGTCGATGACGTCGGCGGCGGCTTCAAGGTCGCCGTAAGGGTCCTGCGCGAGCAGCGGCCGTGCGTGTTTCGCGTCCACCGGCACCACCCATCGGATCTGTCCGGCCCGGTCGCGGCAGCGTGTCAGTTGCATGGCATCCCCCTGGTTGCTCCGGCAAAGGTAACCCATGTTGCCGCACTTGCGCAGTGGCAACTCGCGCATTCTCGCCTATGATGCCTCGTCGAGTTCTGTCTGAATGGAGACGCCATGTCCCGCCTGCTTGACGTGTTGCGCGACGACCGCCTGGTCGAAGCCGGCGTCGCCCGCCTGAGAGATTTCGAACCATCCGAGACCATCATCAGCGAGGGCGACGAGGGACGTAGCGTTTACCTGATCGAAAGCGGGCAGGTGCGGGTCTCAGAGCGTGTCGAACTCGAGGACCGGCGTCATATCCAGCCGGGCCTGTGCGACCTCGGACCGAACGAGGTCTTTGGTGAACTCAACCTGTTCCAGGCCGCACCGCGCAGCGCCACGGTTGTAGCCATCGACAGCTGCCGCCTGCGCGTGCTCGATGCCGAGGGACTGGTCGGGTTTCTGGACCGTCACCCCGATCTCGGCTACATCGTGCTGCGGGACCTGTTCGCGGTGCTCAGCAGTCGATTGCGCCAGGCCGACAGGCGCCTCGGCTCGCTGCTGGCCTGGGGGCTCAAGGCCCACGGTATCGACCGGCACCTGTGACCGGGGGCAGGTGGCTGCAATCCCGCTTGTGTATCAGGAAAGGATAATAAAGCCTTTCGATTGACCTATTTAGAGCCTGCGCTGGTGACTTTCGGCGACGCTGTGGCAGACTTCCGGTCCCGATAAATCACATACACCGAACGGAGACTTCAACTATGCGCGTCATTCTTCTCGGCGGTCCCGGCGCCGGCAAAGGTACCCAGGCCAACTACATCAAGGAACGCTACGGCATCCCGCAGATCTCCACCGGTGACATGTTGCGGGCGCACGTCAAGGCCGGCAGCGAACTGGGTGTCGCAGCGAAGAAGATCATGGACGAGGGTGGCCTGGTGTCGGACGACATCATCATGGGCATGGTCAAGGAGCGCATCACTGAAGATGACTGCAAGTCCGGCTACCTGTTCGACGGTTTCCCGCGCACGATCCCTCAGGCCGAGGCCCTGAAGGAAGCCGGCGTGCCGATCGATGCTGTCGTCGAGATCGACGTGCCGGACGAGGAGATCATCAAGCGCATGTCGGGTCGCCGGGTGCACCTGGCTTCCGGTCGTACCTACCACGTCGTGTTCAACCCGCCGAAGGAAGAGGGCAAGGACGACGAGACCGGCGAGCC
>JAGRGW010000228.1 GCA_020445315.1 Gammaproteobacteria bacterium | reverse complement strand
ACATCGCGGGCGAACTCCCCCTCGGCGTCGAGGACGACGACGACATCGTGGTCCGGGCCGTTGGTCAGCAGGGCCACGTTGTTGCCCTCGCGCTGGCGCGGGTCCTTGCCGAGCACGAACGGCCTCTCGGCGACGATCTTCAGGCCAAAGCGCTTCGCCGTACGTCCGAACGATTCCCGCAGGTTCTTGTCCTGCTCACCCGGACCGGTCAACAGGAACACCTTGCGCCACTTGCGGCTGACCAGGTACTGCGCGAGCGCGTCGTACAGCATCGCGTGGCTCGGCGCGACGTGGACCAGGTTGCTGCTGCAGGACCGTCGCAGATTGTCAGCCAGCGCCGTCAGGTTGAACAGCACGAGATCGCTGCCGGCCACGTGCGCCGCAGCATCGGCAACGAGGTCGTCGGGCAGGTCGAGCAGCACGAACCGGACGCCACCCGAGGCCAGGCGGTCGAGCTCGGTGGCCACTTGTCCCCGCGCATCCAGCTCGACACGCTCGAAGGCCAGCTTGGCGCCGGCCTGCTGCAGGGCGAAACGTCCTTCCCGTGCAGCCACCTGTGCGGCCTCGAACGGCCGGTCCAGCGGGTGCAACGGCAAGCGCAGCTCGAGATGCCCTTCGTCGTAACGTGGATCGTCTGCGAGCTCGATGTACCCGAGCGTCAGCGCCGTCGCCGGCATCGCGAAGGCCATGCCGACCAGCATCGCCAGCAAGCGCGGCAGCCGCATGACGATCCGGGCACCGTAACTACTCATAGACAACCACGCTGTGCGGCACCCGGCCGACCGGCGCCGACCGCTGTACGCGACGCTTGGCGACGTCGATCACGGAAAGATCATCACTCTTGCCGTTGGTGACGTAGAGCAGGCTTTCCGCGCGGTTCAGCGCCAGGCCCCAGGGGCGGCGGCCGACCAGGATATAGTCCTCGACCGCGGCGCTGGCGACATCGACGACGGCGACATGGTTGGCGCCACCGAGCGTGACATAGGCGGTCTTCCCGGCCTTGTCCATGACCAGCCCGACCGGGGTCACGTCCTCTGCGCGAAATCCTTTCGGTGCGAAGCGGATCTCCCCGACCACCTGGTTGCCTGCCGTGTCGATGATCGAGACAGAACCGCCTATCTCGTTGGTCACCCACAGGCGGCTGCCATCGGGCGTGAGCGCAAAGCGCCGGGGCCGGTTGCCGACCACGATGTTGGCGACGAGTTCGTTACTCGTGACGTCGACGACATGCACCATGTTGGCGACTTCCGACGTGACATAGACGCGCTTGCCGTTCGGGTCGGCCATGACCCCTTCCGGCTCTTCGCCGACCTCGATCTCGGCGACCTTGCTCTCGCTGTCGAGATCGAACACGGTCAAGAGCCCGTCGTCTTCGTTGGAGGCGTAAAGCCGCCGACCGTCCGGGCTGAGGTCGAACATCTCCGGGTCGTCACCGACGTCGAGGCTTTTGACGACCTTGTCCGTGGTGACGTCGATGACATCGATCGCGTCGCCCTCGCCACAGGCCGCATACAGCAGGCCCTTGCCACGGTCCAGGACCAGGGCCCGCGGACGCTCGCTGGTCTCGATCTTTGCCAGTTGGGACAGGGTCGCACCATCGAGCACATAGACGGCATCGTCCTTCTCGCTGCTGACGAACAGCGACCCCTTGGGTGCGGCCGCAACCGTACCGGCGAGTCCCAGCAAGACGCTGCCCAGCACCAGCGGTTTTGCCAGGCGGGACGCCTGCTTCAATTTTTCAGTGCTTCGTTCTCGATTCACTCTCTCATCTCCTCGGTCTTGTTTTTGGTCATCGAAAGAAATGCCGCGGCCAGGCTGCCGGCACCGCTGTCGGTGACCAGCTTCGCCGGTGCACCCTCGGCCAGCTTGCGACCCTGGTGCATGACGATGACACGATCGGCCGGTTCGGCTTCCTCGACCAGGTGGGTCGCCCACAGCACCCCGACGGCCTGCTCACGACACAGGGCATGGACGTCTTCGAGCAGTGCGTGCCGCGATGCCGGATCGAGACCCACGGTCGGCTCGTCCATCAACAGCACCCGCGGGCGGTGCAACAGCGCACGAACCAGTTCCACCTTGCGCCGGTTGCCGCCGCTCAGTGCGCGCACGCGATCCTGCCGCCGGTCGGCGAGCCCGATCTTCACCAGCGCGGCGTCGATGCGCTCGGCAGCGACCGGCCCGGGCACACCCTGCAGGCGGCAGAAGAACCGCAGGTTACCCTCGACACTGAGGTCGAGGTCGAGCGTGGCCTGCTGGAACACGACGCCGATATGGCGCAGGGCGGCGACCGGCGCGGCGCGCAGGTCCTCGCCAGCAACCCGTATGTCGCCGCTGTCGGCGGCAAAAAGACCGGTCAACAGCTGGAACAGGGTGCTCTTGCCGGCGCCGTTCGGACCGAGCAGGGCCACGAACTCGCCCGCCTCCACGCTCAGCGAGATGCCGTTCAGCGCCTTGACCCTGCCATAGGCCTTGTGCACACCATCGAACGCCAGCACGCTCACCCCCTGTCTCCTGACTGCACGATGCCGGACAGGATCCCGGGATGGCGTGCGAGCAGGTCCTGCAACAACCCGGCGGGATCACGCAACTGGCCGTCATCACGGGGCGTGTCCGCCAGTTCTTCCCGGTGGACGATCGTCGCCGGGTCGCGCGACAGGAACAGCACCCGGTCGGCCAGCGACAGCGCCTCGCGCAGGTTATGGGTGACGAGCAGGACGGCGTTGCCCTGCTCACGGCACAGGGCGATGAGCAAGCGGCGCAGACCGTCTGCGGTCGGCTCATCAAGCGAAGAGAACGGCTCGTCGAGCAGCAGCAGGTCCGGCTCGATGGCCATGGCCCGCGCCAGCGCCACCCGCCTTTGCATGCCACCGGACAGTTCCCCGGGCAGGGCATCGCCGCGACCGGTCAGGCCGACACGCTGCAGCAGCTGGTCGATGCGCGCCACGGCCGCGTCCGGCTCCGGCATGACCAGTTCGATGTTGCGACGGGCGCTCAGCCACGGCATCAGGCGCGGCTCCTGGAACAGGTAACCGACACGCCGCCGGTCGTCAGCGGCCCAGCACAGGTCGCCCTGGTAATCGCTGTCCAGCCCGCTGACGACATTGAGCAGCGTGCTCTTGCCGGCCCCCGAAGGCCCGACAAGCGCCGTGAACGAGCCCGGTGCAACGCTGAGATCGATTTCGCTCAACACCGTGACGCCGTCGAAGGCCTTGCGTGTTATGCGTACCTCGCAGAGATTCATGACCGCCACCGCGTCAGGCGGGACTCGAGTGGCCGTAGCAGCACCGACTCGATGGTGTAGATCACGAACACGAACGCCAGCGTGTAGGCCAGGATGCTGGTGATGTCGAAGAACTGGAAGAAGGTCCCCAACTGGAAACCGACACCGTCGCTGCGACCGAGCAGTTCGACGACCAGCACGATCTTCCAGATCAGCGAAAGGCCGGAACGCGCGGCGGCCATCAGGTACGGATAAAGTTGCGGCAGGTAGATATACCGCAACCGGCGGCTCAATGGCACCCGGAAAACCTGCCCGACCTGTAACAGTTGACGGTCCACCGCGCGCACGCCTTCGCGCACCGTGACCGCGACCAGCGGCAGCTTGTTGATCGCAACCGCGGCCACGGCGGCAGACTCCACCAGGCCGAACCAGACGTAACAGAGGATGATGACGACCAGCGCGGGAATGTTCAGCCCCATGATCAACACGCCGTCGAACATCGTGTCGACGACCGGGAAGCGCCCCATCAGGAACCCGATGAGCACGCCGAACCCCATGGCCAGCGCGAACGCAAGCACGACGCGGCGCAATGTCACCAGGACGCTGGACAATAGGTCGCCGTCCACCAGGTGACGCCACAGGCTCTGCATGACCTCGATCGGTCCCGGCAACTGGTCGCTCTGCAACACGAAGGCAGCGACCTGCCAGGCGCCGAGAAAGATTCCGAGAAACAGCCATCGACCCCAGGTACTACCTTGCAGCATCGCGCCGGCTCAACTCCGCACTGTCGGCCCCGTGCCAGAACGTGCCCGGCAGCAGAGTCGTTGCCGTACCGACCAGGCGCTCCCCGCCTTCGCGTCGAAGTATCTCGAACACCCGCCCGGCAACCGCCTGTCCGTTACCCTCCAGGGCACGCGGCAGCCCGCGACGATAGCCGTCACGCAGCAAGGCCAGCGTCGCATCGTCTTCGGCCCGGGTCAGTGGCCTGATGGTTTCCCATTCCGTATCGCTTTGGCCAAGAAGCCGCTTGGCCGCATACGACGCCTCGATAAATCCAGTCAGCGCCTGTGTGTTTTCCGCCGCCCAGGCCTCGGAGAACACCCAGCCCAGCATCGGCACCGGCTCGTCGATGCCCAGACCGGCCAGCATCTCGACGACGTCGACGAGCGGTCGCATGCCGCCGGCCTCGAGCCGCGCGCCGTAGTGCCAGAAATTCAACACCGCGGGAAGATCGCCGCCGAGCATCAGCCGGTTCAGCAACGGCGGCGCCGCGAACGTCGGCTCGACCCGTTCGCGCAAGTCGATCCCCTGCTGCCTCGCGTATGCCTGCAGCAGCAGCCAGCTCTTGTCGACCGGGCCACCGGCGATACCGAGCTTGATTCCCCGCAGATCGTTCAGCGTGTCGATGTCCGAATCCGGCCGCACGTAGAGTCCGCCGACCGTCAGCGAATAGGGGAAGAAGCGATAGTCGCGCCCCATCGCCCGCTGCCGATTGACCCACAACCAGTCACTGACGATGACATCGACCGCATCGCCTTGCAGGGCGACGCTGACGGCATTCTTCGAACTCAGCGGCACAACCTGCAGTTCAATGCCGTTTGCCTGGTCGAGCCCGTGCCGCTGGATGACGTCCATTTCCCAATTGACAGTGCCAAATTGCAGCACGCCGACACGCACCGTTTGTGCGGCCCAGATGTTACCGGTGAACACCAGGAGCAGGACGAGCCAGGTAACACGGATCTTGTTCATGTCGGGTTTGCGTATCCGCATAGGTTCGATAATTCAGATCTGATCGCGGCCTGCATTGGCCGCCGTCGTTTTCGTTTTTGTGAATGGGCACGACAGCCGTTGTGCCCCTGCAACCCTAGTCAGCGCCGCGAAACAGCGCAAGCGCCGTTGGTCAGGTCGGTATGCTGAGTGACGCGTGCGCCACGTTGCGCTTGTTGCGCATGATCGGTGCCGGTGTTTCCGACAGGCCGGCGGCGTGCTTCACGGCGCTCAGAATGACCTCGTGCCGCGGCGACTTGGCGCAGGCCGGATCGGTCGCCGTGGCATCGCCGGTCAGCAGGTAGGCCTGGCACCGACAACCGCCGAAACAGCTGGCGCGCTCGTCGCACGACCGACAGGGCTCCTGCATCCAGGATTCGCCCCGGAACTGGTTGAAGTCCGGGGACTCGTTCCAGATCCAGTCGATACTGTGGTCGCGTACGCTCGGCAGTTCGAGGCCCGGCAGATCGGCAGCGGCATGACACGGCATGGCCGTCCCGTCGGGCGCGATACTCAGGAACACCCGCCCCCAGCCGTTCATACAGGGCTTCGGCCGGCCTTCGAAATAGTCGGGCACGACGAAATAGGTCTTCATCCGGTCCGAGTAGCGATCCTGGTACTCGTGGGCAATGGCCTCCGCCCGCGCAAGCTGTTCGCGCGTCGGCAGCAGGTA
>JAGRGW010000227.1 GCA_020445315.1 Gammaproteobacteria bacterium | reverse complement strand
CACGAGGCCCATGGCCACACCGGCCACCGGCGCCTTGAGCGGCACGCCCGCATCCATCATCGACAGCGAGCCGCCGCAGACGGAGGCCATCGAGGAGGACCCGTTCGACTCGGTGATCTCCGACACGACCCGGATCGAGTACGGGAACTGCTCCATGTCCGGCATGCAGGCGAGCACGCCGCGCTTGGCCAGGCGGCCGTGACCGATCTCGCGGCGCTTCGGGCTGCCGACACGACCGAGCTCACCGACGCAGAACGGCGGGAAGTTGTAGTGCAGCATGAACGACTCGCGGAACGAGCCCTCCAACGCGTCGATGATCTGCGCATCGCGCTCGGTGCCCAGGGTCGTGATCACGAGCGCCTGGGTCTCGCCGCGGGTGAACAGCGCGGAACCATGGGTGCGCGGCAGCACGCCGGTACGCACCGTGATCGGGCGCACCGTCTTGGTGTCGCGACCGTCGATACGCGGCTCACCGTCGATGATACGGCCACGGACGATTGCCTTCTTGAGCTTCTCGACCGCACCCATGACGTCACCTTCGTCGAAGGCTGGCGCGTCACCACTACACAGTTGCTCCTTCGCCGCAGCGACGGCGGCATCGATGGCCGCGTAGCGATCCATCTTGTCGGCCACCGTGTAGGCGTTGCGCAGGGCGTCACCACAGGCACCCTCGACAGCTGCCTTCAGCGCCTCGTTGACCGGTGCCTCGGCCAGTTCCATGACCGGCTTGTTGACCTCGGCGGCCAGTTCGCGGATTGCCGTGATAACCGTCTGCATCTGCTCGTGACCGAACAGCACGGCACCCAGCATGACCTCTTCCGACAGCTGGTTGGCCTCGGACTCGACCATCAGCACGGCGTTCTCGGTACCGGCGACGACCAGGTCGAGATCGCTCTCGTCGAGACCGGTCGGACCGTTGAGGACGTAGTTGCCGTCCTTGTAACCGACACGGGCCGCGCCGATCGGGCCCTGGAAGGGCGCGCCGGAAATGGCCAGCGCCGCCGACGTGCCGATCAACGCCGGGATCTCCGGGTCAACCGCCGGGTTCAGCGACTTGACGGTACAGATGACCTGCGTCTCTGCCTTGAACGACTTCGGGAACAGCGGACGGATCGGACGGTCGATCAGGCGCGACGTCAGGATCTCCTTCTCGGCCGGGCGACCTTCGCGGCGGAAGAAGCCGCCCGGAATTTTGCCGGCAGCGTACGTCTTTTCCTGGTAATCGACGGTCAGCGGGAAGAAGTCGCGACCACTATCCGGGTTCTTGTCGTAGACCACGGTGACCAGCACCACGGTATCCGCCATGTTGACCATAACCGCGGCGTCGGCCTGGCGGGCGATTTCACCCGTTTCCAGCGTTACTGTGTGTTCGCCGTACTGAAATGTCTTCTTGATGGGGGTCACTTGGGATTCCTCGAACCGTGTGGGTTTTGGTTGCGCTTAACGACGCAGACCCAGCCGTGCAATCAACTCGCGGTACCGTTCCACGTCCTTGGACTTGAGGTAATCGAGCAGTTTGCGGCGCTGGTTGACCAGGCGCACCAGACCCTGGCGGGAATGATGGTCCTTCTTATGACTCTGGAAATGGGGCGTGAGATCGCTGATACGGGCGGTCAGCAGGGCGACCTGGACCTCGGTCGACCCGGTGTCCTTGGGACCCTTGCCGTATTCCTCGACGATTGCCTGTTTCTGTTCCGCACTCATTGTCATGACATTTCTCCTGTCAGTGTGCCTCGATGAAGTCCCCAACAATGAGTTCAGGCGACTTCGGCATGAAAAAAACAAGGCCCGAAAGGACCTTGAGCTGGAATTAAGGTCGCGTATTCTCTCTCAAAACGGCGCCGCTGTCAGCCGCCCGTCATCAAACGCTTCGGCGCGATGCGCCCGTCGTCCTGGACCTCGCCCACGGCGAGGAACTGGTCACCCAGGTAAACCCGCACCCAGCCCTCGGTCGGTGCCTTGGGTACGAGCACGGGCTGCCCCTGTTTCATGTAGAACGCACTGTCGGCGCCGACGGTCACCGCCGGCCATTCCCCGAGCGCGGTATCGATCGGCAGCAACAGCCGGTCGAGCTCGGCCTGGCCCTTCTCGGCAACCTGCTCCAACTGTTCCATCGTGAACATCGGAAAGTTGGTATAGGGGCCGACACCGGTCCGGCGCAAACCGACGACATGGGCACCGCAACCGAGACGCTCGCCGATGTCCTCGGCCAGGGTGCGTACGTAGGTTCCCTTGGAACAGTGCACCCGCAACTCGAATTCGGGCAGCGCAACCTCGCCAAGGGTCAGCGCGTGAATCGTGATCCGGCGCGGTTCGCGTTCGACCTCGACCCCCTCGCGCGCCAGTTCGTACAGGCGCTTGCCATTGTGCTTCAGCGCCGAGTACATCGGCGGCAACTGGTCGATCTCACCGGTGAAATCGGCCAGAACCCTCTCGATGTCGGAAGAATCCAGGTCCGGCACGGGGCGGGTCTGCACCACCTCGCCCTCGGTGTCGCCGGTCGCCGTTGTCACGCCGAGGCGGACGCGGAAGTGGTAGTGCTTGTCGGCGTCGAGCAGGTAGGCGGACAGCTTGGTCGCATCCCCTAGGCAGATCGGCAGCATGCCGTCGGCGAGTGGATCGAGACTGCCGGTATGGCCCGCCTTGCGCGCATCGAACAGCCGCTTGACGCGCTGCAGCGCATGGTTGGAACTGACACCGAGCGGCTTGTCGAGCAGCAGGATGCCGTTGACCGGGCGCCCGCGAGCGCGGCCTCTACGCCCCATGCTCAGTCCCCATGTCCTTCGTCCTCGGCCACGGCGCGGTCAATCAGGGACGACAGGCGCATACCGGCCTCGACCGACTTGTCGTAAACAAACGCGAGCCGCGGCACCGTGCGCAGGTTCATCGTCTCAGCCAGGCGCCGGCGCAGGAAACTGGCCGCCTTGTTCAGCGCCGCCTCGGTCTGCTTGGCCTGGGCCGCATCCATCAGCGTGAAGAACACCTTGCCATGCGACAGGTCGCGCGCGACCCGAACCTCCTGGATCGTGACCCGCGACAGGCGCGGGTCACGCACCTCGTCACGCAGCAGCAGCGCCAACTCGCGGTGGATCTCCGATCCCACCCGCTCTTCGCGTCCGAATTCCTGCATAACCGCCTAGGCCTGTCAGAGCTCGCGCGCGACTTCGACGCGCTCGAAGACCTCGATATGGTCACCGCTCTTGACGTCGTTGTAGTTCTTCACGCCGATACCGCACTCGGTGCCGGCCTTGACCTCGTTGACGTCGTCCTTGAACCGACGCAGCGATTCGAGTGCACCCTCGTAGATGACGACATTGTCGCGCAACACGCGGATCGGATTATGGCGCTTGACCGTGCCCTCGACGACCATGCAGCCGGCAATGGCGCCCAGCTTGGACGAGCGGAACACGTCGCGTACCTCGGCCAGGCCGATGATCTCTTCCTTGATCTCCGGCGACAGCAGGCCCGAGATGGCCTTTTTCACGTCGTCGATGACCTCGTAGATGATGCTGTAGTAGCGCAGGTCGAGTCCGTGCTCCTCGACGACGCGGCGCGCACTGGCGTCGGCACGGACGTTGAAGCCGATGATGATCGCGTTCGACGTCACCGCCAGGTTGGCGTCGGACTCGGTAATACCGCCGACGCCCGACGCGACGATACGCACCTTGGCCTCGTCGGTCTCGATCTTGAGCAGCGATTCGCGCAGTGCCTCGACCGAGCCCTGTACGTCGGCCTTGACGATCAGGTTGACGTAAGCCACCTCGCCTTCAGCCATCTGCGAGAACAGCTGGTCTAGCTTGGTGGCTTTCTGCTCGGCCAGGCGCGAGTCGCGATGCTTCGTCCGACGCAGGTCGGCCACCTCGCGCGCCTTGCGCTCGTCGGCCAGCGCGATCATGTCGTCACCGGCCGCCGGCGTGCCCGACAGGCCGAGCACCTGCACCGGGATCGACGGCCCGGCGCTCTTCACCGAGCGGCCGTTCTCGTCGAACATCGCGCGAACGCGACCGAATTCCGGGCCTGCAACGATCGGGTCGCCGCGTTTCAGCGTACCGGACTGGACCAGCACGGTCGCGACCGGGCCACGCCCCTTGTCGAGACTGGACTCGACGATGATGCCCTTGGCCAGGCCATCATGGACGGCCTTCAGTTCCAACACCTCGGACTGCAGCAGCACGGCCTCGAGCAATTGGTCGATGCCCTCGCCGGTCTTGGCCGACACCCTGACAAACTGCGTGTCGCCACCCCAGTCCTCGGGCACGACCTCCTCGGCCACCAGTTCCTGCATGACGCGGTCCGGGTTGGCGTCGGGCTTGTCCATCTTGTTGACGGCGACGACGATCGGCACCCCGGCGGCGCGCGAGTGCTGGATCGCCTCCTTGGTCTGCGGCATGACACCGTCGTC
>JAGRGW010000226.1:10474-10626 GCA_020445315.1 Gammaproteobacteria bacterium | reverse complement strand
TCGCCGTCGGCTCGCCGCGCGGCCTAGTCGTGCCGATACTGCGCAACGCCGACCAAATGACGTTCGCCCAGATCGAGGACACGATCAAGACCTTCGGCCAGAAGGCTCAGGACGGCAGCCTCACCTACGAAGAACTGACCGGCGGCACCTTC
>JAGRGW010000226.1:0-10275 GCA_020445315.1 Gammaproteobacteria bacterium | reverse complement strand
GTGCATGGAAGACCCGGCGCGGATGCTGCTCGGCGTCTGACCCGACGATACCGGCCGGACGGGGCCTTCGGTCCCGTCCGGTCTGCCGGTTCCAGCCGGCCCCTGCCAACCCGAAATAGGCCCGCGCATGACGACGATCAAGCAAGACGACCTGATCCAGAGCGTCGCCGACGCACTGCAGTTCATCTCCTACTACCACCCGCTCGATTACATCCAGGCCGTTGGCCGCGCCTACGAGCGTGAGCAGTCACCGGCGGCCAAGGATGCACTCGCGCAGATCCTGACCAACTCGCGGATGTGTGCCGAGGGCCATCGCCCGATCTGCCAGGACACCGGCGCCGTTGTCGTTTTCCTGAAGGTCGGCATGAACGTCCGCTTCGAGGGCACGCTGTCGCTGCAGGACATGATCAACGAGGGCGTGCGCCAGGCCTACCTGCACCCGGACAACAAGTTGCGTGCATCGATGGTCGATCCGCCGATCGGTGCACGCAAGAACACGCGCGACAATACGCCGGCCATCGTTTACACCGAGCTCGTCCCCGGTGACCAGGTCGAGGTCGCCCTGGCGGCAAAAGGTGGCGGCTCGGAGAACAAGTCCAAGTTCACGATCCTGAACCCGAGTGACAGCCTGGTCGACTGGGTCGTCAAGACGCTGCCCACGATGGGTGCCGGCTGGTGTCCGCCGGGCGTGCTCGGTATCGGCATCGGCGGCACGGCCGAGAAGGCCATGCTGCTGGCCAAGGAGTCGCTGATGGCGCCGATCGACATCGACGAGGTCCGCGCGCGCGGCCCGGCCAACGCGACCGAGGAACTGCGCCTGGAGATCTTCGATCGCGTCAACGCGCTCGGGATCGGTGCACAGGGTCTGGGCGGGCTGACCACGGTCGTCGACGTCAAGATCCTCGAGTACCCGACGCACGCCGCCTCGCTGCCGGTCGGCATGATTCCGAACTGCGCCGCGACCCGGCACGTCGAGTTCCACCTCGATGGCAGTGGCCCCGCCGTACTGACGCCACCCCGCCTCGAGGACTGGCCGGACGTGACCTGGCAGGTCAGCGAATCGGCCAAGCGCGTCGACCTCGACACGCTGACGCCCGAGATCGTTCGCAGTTGGCAGCCGGGCGACCGTCTGCTGCTGAACGGCAAGCTGCTGACCGGACGCGATGCCGCGCACAAGCGAATCCAGGAACTGCTGGAAAGCGGCCAAGGCCTGCCGGATGGCGTCGACTTCACGAACCGCCTGATCTACTACGTCGGTCCGGTCGACCCGGTTCGCAACGAGGCGGTCGGACCGGCCGGCCCGACGACCGCGACACGCATGGACAAGTTCACCGACATGATGCTGAGCCGCACCGGCCTGATCGGCATGGTCGGCAAGGCCGAACGTGGCCCGGTCGCGATCGAATCGATCAAGAATCACAAGGCCGCCTACCTGATGGCCGTCGGTGGCGCCGCCTACCTCGTGTCGCAGGCCATCCGGTCGGCCAAGGTACTGGCATTCGAGGATCTCGGCATGGAGGCGATCTACGAATTCGAGGTCGTGGACATGCCGGTGACCGTTGCCGTCGACAGCAAGGGTGTGTCAGTGCACCAGACCGGACCGGCCGAATGGCGGGTCAAGATCGAGTCGATGAAGGCCAAGACCGGGGCCTGAGCCACACCGCCCAGGCCGGCGCCGCCACCTCAGAGCTGGTTGATCCAGGGGTGGCGGCTTCGGTCGCCGTGGTCCTTGAAGAACTGGCGCGCCCTTCCTGCCAGCATGCCGCGACCACCGATCTGCAGGCCCTCTATCCCACCGATATCGTTGAGTTCCATGATCTGCGGACCGCTGTCCGTCATCGCGATATCCCAGTGCAGGACACCCATGCCGGATATGGCCTTCGCCCCCTGCATGCAGATCTCCACGATCCGGTCCCAGTCAGGCAGGTGAAAATCCCGGAACTTTCGCCCCGTACTCGGCTGCTCGGTCACCCACTCTCCATAGGGCCACAAGGCGTTCATCGCGTCGTACAGACGACCGTTCGACACGTCGACGTCGGCGACGAGATTGCCGGTCTTACCCTTGCTGAAGTTGTCGGTGTGGTTCGGCGGTAAGGCACATTTCCACAAGGCGTTCTGCACGAAAGCATCGCCGCCATCGTTGAGGCACACGACCCGCACACTGCTCAGCACCGGGTAGCCGGTGAACGCCGTGATCTCGGGGTGTTGTGCCGCCGGTCGCTGAAACAGGTAGCCCCGATTGTGCTTGACGAAGCGGCGCGAATCCTGGCCAGCCACGCGTTCCGCGAAATCGCCGGCCGGCTCCGGCTCACCGCCGAAGTGTTCGATCGTATCGTCGTCAGCGCGGTAGCTCTCGATCCGGTAGGCCCCAATCCCCTGCTGGGAAAACGACGGCTTGCAGAACAGCGGATAGTTGTCCGGATCGCGGAGAAATACCAGCAACTCGTCCTTCGTCTTCAGGTGATGACCGAACACGGAAGGTGCCAGGTATTCGCAATCGCGGTAGGTGGCGACAATAGGTAGCGCCGGCAGACCAAACGAGTCGGCAATCGACTTGAATGTGAGCTTGTCCCATGCCGGCAACACCTCGGTGCGGGGATTCAGTGCGGCTGAATAGGCCTCGTTTAGCTTCCAGCCAATGAAATCGCGCGCTTCGCAATCGCGCAGGTGCTGCTCGTCGTAAAGCCTGAACAGGTAGTAATCCGAAACCCCCAACTGCTGCTTGAGCTTTCGCAAACGCAGGATCTCCCGCATTTGCACAGCAATCGACTTGCCTGTCTGTGCGCGTACGGCGGCTGCCAGATCCAGGTATTCGTTTGTCATAAAGCCTCAGATAGCCACGCTGACCAGGGAAATGGAATTTGGAGATCCGCGATGTTGTGACAAACGGTTCTACCAATTACTGCCTGGGACCTCGTCATGCCAACGGCAGCAGGCCCACAAGCAAAAACACGCTCCAGCCAAACATGCAGTTCGGCAGATCGCGGAAAAAATTGAACATTCGGCCGCTGACGGGCTGCGGCCCAAACCGAACCACACCGCGCCTGCGCGATTGAAACACGCCCAGTGTTGCGAATAAAGGTCGAAAGACAAGGCGGCCCGATGCACAGGACCACCACGACAACACCTGCGTCCAACACGGAACCCGGCGTCTGCGTCAAACGCTGTTCAAACGGATAGAAGGGTTATCGCCACGCCCCGGGGATACCTGTTTGGTGCCGCGACAACCGCACGACGACACCGTCGATTTCCTAGCCTGCGGCAGCGACCCTTGGGCCTGCGTTCAGGTCCCTGAAAGACGACTCACGGAATATCGATTCCTCGAACAACGCATGCCCGGTCGCGAATTCGCTGACGCACTCGACATGCGGATTGTCGGCAACCAGGGAAATACGCACGTAAGCGAGGCGTGAACGCCGAAAGAACTCGCGCATGTTGGTCGACTTCTGCGATACCGACAGGATACTTTCGCGCGCATTGATGAGGTAAGCCGTACGCAGGCCGCGATGCTCGACGACCGGTCCGACCTGGCGCATGACAATACCAAGTCCGCGCAAAATCCGGGCGAACGCATGATTGATGAACACGACAAACCATTCCATGCGTCGCTTGAGCGCGAAGATCGACGTGGCGCGCAGCATGCCGAGGATGACTTCGAGCCGCTCGCTCGACACGACATTGCCGAGCTCGAGGCTCGTGCGTGCGGGCCAGTCCGCCAGGTTGGTAGCCAACTCCGTCGCACTCGGGAGACTGTTCATGACGCAGAAGCGCGACACCTCGCCGATCTGCGCCGTCGGTTCCGGGACGCGCCGGCGGTCGAAGGCCGACAGGGCGTCGACCGGCAGCAAGCGATTGCGTTTCGGCAACACGAGCCGCGTGGCGGCGACCCAACGACCGGTGCGCTTGTCCTGAACGACAAAATGCACCGACTGGTCGTCGAAGGCATCGGCTTCCTCCGCGCGCGGAAACGCATCGGGATCCTCGAACCCCTTGTCGCGACAGAAAACCTGGTAACGGATACGTTGGTGAAGGGCGACACCGGCAGACGTGTCGGCATAGCAAACGCGGAATTTCTCGTCGAACATGGCAACGGCCTCGGCAAATTTAATTATCGGGAAACCCTTAAGTCCGTGCCCCCCTTACCGCTATTGAAGGACATAAAAGCATTATACCGTTTAACGATTTCAACTGGCCGAACCATCCGTGAACCCGCTCGCAAAACTCACAAAACTCTGGCAGCTGGCCAGGATGGACCTGGTTTCACCTTACCACGAGTACTTCTCGATCGAACTGGCAGATACTGACGCCCTGCGCCAGGAAGTATTCCGCCTCAGGTACGACGTGTACTGCCGCGAACTCGGATGGGAAGATCCTTCCCATTACCCGGACGAGCTGGAAAGCGACATTTATGATGGCGTCTCGCGCCACTGCCTGCTGAAGCATCGTCGCAGCGGCATGTACGCCGGCACCGTGCGCATGGTAATGACCCACGATTCGGACCGTCAGCCCCCGATCCCACTGCAATCGCATTGCAACGGGCACCTGTTCGACGGCCCGCTGCGCCCCGACCGCTTGCAACTCGGCAGTTTCGGCGAGATTTCACGGCTGGCGTTACGCGGCGAGTTCAGACGCCGTCACGGCGAAGAACACACACCCGACGGCCATGGCCGTGAGCTGTTCGAATGGTCGCAGACCGAGCGTCGGCGCTTCCCCCATATCGCCCTCGGGCTCTATCTCGGCGCGTCTGCGGTCGGACTCTCCGACGGCGCGAGCGGCGTGTACGCAATGATGGAACCCCGCCTCGCGCGACACCTGCGGTTCGCCGGTATCCAGTTCGAGCAGGTTGGCGAACCGATCGATTTCCGTGGCCTGCGCGCACCCTACTACATCTCGCGACGGGCCCTGTTCAAGCACCTGAGCCGACCGCTGCGCAAGCTGCTGCACGCGATCGCTGACGATATGCAACTGGATATCTGACCCGACCGGCGCGCCACCACGACGAGGGCGCGCCGCCCCATTGATCAGGAAATCCCCTGGTACGGGCGCCGGCGGCGTCGTATCAGCAGACCGGCCGTGCCGGCCACCAGCAACCAGATGCCGGCAGGTGCCGGTACGGCCTGGACCGCTGCCGCGCCAAGGACCTGGTGCACCAAGGCGGAGGGGTGGAGTTCATCCCAGAAGAACCCCGCCGGTGTTGCGGGATCGACGAATTCGAGGCAGGTCGCAGGGTCGCCGATACCCACGTTGGCGAACAGGCAACCACTGGCCGGGCCGGGCACCAGCGGCAGCAGCCCTCCCGCCTGTTCGCTCAAGGCAAAGACATCCAGCTCGACGATATCGATACCCGGCAGCGTGGCACGCAGTTGATCGACGGTGGCATCCAAGAGGGCATTGTGCGCCAGGGTCAACTGGTTCAACTGGGTACCGAGCGAACCCGCCGGCAGACCCTGCAGTGCCTCGAACGCCGACACCAGGGGCACGTCGCCGATCTGGGACAGGTTGGGCAGCAGGAACTTGCGTGCGCCCAGTTCGTACAACGCGTTCACCGAGGCACCGATATTGAAAACGACCTGACCGACGAAGGCGACCGGATCGGTGCCGCTGTCGAGCGCGAACAGGTAGTCATTGGACCCGGCCCAAAGGCTGTACAGGGCCCCGGCCGGTGCCCTTGCACCGTCCAGATCGATCGCGAACTCGGCGACCTGCTGACGCAGACCGGGCACCTGGAACAGTCCATCGGGCGTCGTGGTCGTACCCAGCCCGGTAACCGACCCGCCGTAGGCGTAGGAAACGCTGACACTGCCGCTGAGCAGCGCCGATTGAACCAGGTCGGCCGGTATTTCCTGCGAGGCTCGGAGTTCGGAACCCTGGCCGAGCGAGCCAGCCAACAGTTCCAGCCAGATGGGTCCATTGCCGAAGCGGCCGTCGAGATAACGCGTCGGCGGCGGTGCAACAAGCGCGCCCCCGGTTTGCGTTGCAGAATCGATCAGCAGGTTCTTGCGGTCAGACAGGCTGTCGCCGAATGCAATGACGACCTGTGGTGCGGCCGATGCGGCCTGCGCGGATAACAATACGATAACGCCCACGACCAGGCGTGCGAGCGATCCGGAAAACTTCACTGCGTATCCCCTTTCTTGTTGACTGTTTTTGTCGTCTGTCGCGTCCATGCCCACCGTACCCGGGACCCGCCATTACTGCGTCGCGAATAGACTTCACGGTACGAAAGCAATTCTCAAGCCACAAGAAAGATTGAATTAATAGTTGATTATTTTCAGACTCTTACGAGGTTTTTGCACGACAGATGACAAGATGGACGGGGATGAATGGCTCGGGAATGTAAAGCCTATCGACACCGGGTTTTCCATGAACCCGGTCACATTCCGGCGCATGGCAACCGATGTCCGGGACGGTCCGCGGCCGATCCGGCGCGGAGCCGCAGCGAACCGTTCACTTCTCGCGCTAGCGCAGGGAGTACCGCCCGGGTGCAATGATACCGGCGGGATCGATGGCATCCTTGATCGCCGCGGCCGTCTGCCAGAATCCACTTTGCTCGTTGACGAACCACTCCATCGTGCGGACGTGTGAACGGTAGGGCACGAAACCCCGTTGCCGGCCGGTTTCGAACAGTTCCCGGTAACAGGCCTCGGCCCGTCCGACATCCGTTTCGTCTTGGGGATCGAACAGTATCGGTACCGTGCTGTCCCAGCATCGCTCGGACAGGCTGGTCAACGTGATCAGCGGCTCGATGCGGTTGTCTCGGCAGATGCGCTCGACCAACGTGACGTAGTCGCGCACGAGTGCAGGCGTCATCGGCACCAGCGGCGAGTACCAGTACAGGCCACAGCCGTCCCTGGCCGGGTCATAGCGTCGCCCGGCGGCCGGCGGTGTACCCGATTTCCAGTAGCAAAGCGGCAGTGCGATTTCACTGGGGCTGCCTGCGAGCAGCCGGAGTGTCTTGTCGAGTGTGCCGAAGATGTTCTGCGCCTGGCGGCCGAGCCCGCCCGGTATCCCGCCAGCCAACCGGTTCAGCAACGAGACGTTACCGGGTGTGAAGAACACCAGTCGACTGGCAATCCCACGCAGTTCCCGGCGCACGATGCGTTTCGCCGCGGCGACCATGGCACCATCGCCGTACAGGGCACCGGCGCCGGTCCAGATCATGACCTGGTTGCGTCGGGCCATGCTCGCCAGCAACTCGGCTGGAATCAATTCTCCATCGGCCAGGTGCGCCGGGTAGGGCTCGACCATCGACAACACGCGGTGACGGTTCATCAGGTTGATCGACCCCGTCGTGCCCGCAGTCTTCTGCAGAATCCTGCGCACCGCCAGCACCGCGTCCTCGAGCCTGGTGTCAGCGGCCAGACCGAAGAAGAAACCCACCACTTTCTGCGGCCGCCGCGCCAACGCGATCGTCATCGAAGTCACGATCCCGAGATTGCTCTGCGTGAACAGGCCGTCGAGATAGGGACCAACGCCCCACTTGAAACTGCGGTCTATCGACGCGCCACCCAGTTCGGACAACGGACTGTCGTAGATGCTGCCGTCGGGCAAAACGGCCCGGATGCGCGTGACCGCGGAGAAGTGGTCGGCGATCGGCGTGATTCCGTAGCCACGCTCGAGGGCATTGCCGATCAGGCTGCAATCGGGGCCGGCACCGGTTACCGGCACGAGGAAATCGACACCACGTTCGGCGAAGAAATCACTCAACTGCTGCTGCGTAACACCAGGCTCCAGCGTGACCCAGCCCAGGTCTTCGTCGAATTCGAGAATCGAACGCATGCCCGACAGGTCGACCATGGCACAGTCGTCCGCCGTAGGATTGGCCGTGCCGTATCCCCAGTTGCGCCCGGTGCTGACCGGAAACAATGCGACGCCGGTATCCGCCGCGATCCGGACAATCTGCCGGACATCCTTTTCCGATCCCGGCCGCAACACGCAGGGTATTTTCCTGACCAGCGGACTGGTGTCCGCGCAGGCGTCGCGGAGGGAATTCGCGTCGGTAACCACGCGTTCTTCGCCGATGGCCTGTTGCCACTGGCTGATGGCGTATTCGATTGGACTGGCGTTCACTGCTGCTCTTCCTGCTGCTGAACCTGGGCGCCCACACCGACGCGGAAGCCGGGAACTGGGTGCCAAACGGTCGATAGGCTGGCATCGGCCACCGAGTAAGTGTGTTCCTAAATAGCGGCGAGCGATCAGACAAGTTTAGGCACGGATCCGCCTGGGCAGCGGCATGGGCAATGGGGCGTCACGGCCGTAAAACAGCTGAACGTTGGCCGCGGTCTTTTCTGGCCCACCAGAAATGCGAAAAGCCAACAGGCTCACACCTGTTGGCTTTCCTTGCTCGCAGAGGTCGGCGGACGCCGACCTCTATCGCAGGGGCTGATTAGGCCTTCTTGCGACGACGGGCAGCAGCGGCACCAGCGAAACCGATACCCATCAGGGCCAGCAGAGCCGGCTCCGGAGCCTCACCCAGCGGACGGGTCGAGATCGCGAAGCGGAACGGCAGCGGGGTCTCCTCGCCTTCCGGGGTCACGAAACCGATGCAGCCAGCCGGCTGACTGGCAGCGGCACACTCGGCCGGGGTCAGGACGTTCAGGCTCGCACCTTCTGCCGGCAGGATGTTGACGAAGTACGTCTGGTCCATGTAGTCGAACGACTGGTTCAGCACACCGCTCAACTGCACGAAGATGTCGTTACACGGGTTGTCGCCGGACTCGGAAGCACAGGTACCGAAGTTCGGGGTCTCGGCGAAGCCGATGTTGTAGCTGATCGACGGCAGCGGGAAACCCGGGCCGGCAACTGCTGCAGGAGCCGTAGGCGTCAGCATCAGCGTGGCTTCCAGAACAGCATCCGTCAGGAGCGGCGGCAGGATCGGGAAGTTGTTGTGCTGCAGCGTGACGGCCGGCTGGAAGCTCGCATCCGGGATCATGAAGCCATTACCGATGTAGGTCTCGATCGAGCCGGTGACCGGCGAATCGACGATTTCCAGCGAAGAGGTCAGGCCGGTCTGCGGGTTGTTGCCCCAGGTGATTTTCAGCGGATCGGATACGACACCCGGGCCAGCGGTCGTGTTGAAGCTCGACCACAGGGCGGAAACTTCGTAGTCCCAATCGGTGACGATTTCTGCGGCCGAAGCGACAGAGGCGCTGCCGAGTGCAACGGCGGCAACTGCAAGCGCCATGGTGCTTTTTACAAATTTCATTTCGTTAATTCCTCGTTTCTCAAAAACTGATCGAACTCAGCGTCTATTCAAATTGTTTTAGATTGCGCCTCTCGGCAACTCTCGCGGTTTACCTAATGCAAAGCCGGGGCCAACTTTTGTTTTTTCTTTTTTATTCATTATTTTTCAATCAGTTAACCTCACACCAAAGGGTCTTCCCGGAATCACTTAAATCATCGCTGGCAAAATTCCTGACACCCGGGGTGGCCTCCAGGGGAATCAGCCTGACACGCAATCGGCGATTGCCAGCATCAGGCCGGCCGGGCGAACGATCACGCGGTCAGCCAACGCCGTCACGGTGTCTCGGTCTTGATGCTCAGCGCGTGCAATTCATCGCTGGCGATCTCGGCCTTGACGGCATCCATGACCATTCGATGCCGCTGAATCAGCGACTTACCCTCAAACGCCGCACTGACGACGCGCGCCTCGAAATGCCGCCCGTCACCACTGACATCGACCTTTGCATCCGGCAGGCCCGCCTCGATCAGCGCCTTGACTCGATCTGTTTCCATGCGGTTCTCCAATCGTTCTGAAAATTATTCCGCCAGCCGAACCCGGCCAATTCGATTTCTAGAGCTCACGCGTGGCCAGGAAGCGCACATCCGGCCAACGTTCCATCGTCAGGTTTAGGTTGACCCGCGTCGGCGCCAGGTAAACGAGTTGGCCATCACCGTCTTCGGCGAGATTCTCGTAGGCCTTATCGCGGAAGCGCTTGAGTTCCTTTTCGTCGCTGCACTCGATCCAGCGCGCGGCCTGGACAGCGACCGGCTCGACCACGGCATCGACCCCGTACTCACCCTTCAGTCGGTGCGCGGCCACGTCGAACTGCAACACGCCGACGGCGCCGAGGATCAGGTCGTTGTTGCGCAAGGGCCGGAACGCCTGCGTCGCACCCTCTTCGCTCAACTGCAGGACCCCTTTCTGCAGCTGCTTCATCTTCAGCGGGTCCTTGAGCACGACGCGACGGAACAACTCCGGCGCAAAATAGGGGATACCGGTGTACTTGAGTACCTCGCCATCGGTGAAAGTGTCGCCGATCTGGATGGTGCCGT
>JAGRGW010000225.1:375-4372 GCA_020445315.1 Gammaproteobacteria bacterium | reverse complement strand
TTGCAGCACTTGGCCATCTGCGTCATCAGGTCGCCGATTCCCTCGACGACGACCTGGCCCGAGCCGCCGGCACTACGCGACGGCGCCTTGCGCCGCAGTTTCTCCGGGATCTCCCGGTCGGCCTGCTCGGCAGCATCGCGCCGCACCTTCTCCATCTGCGTGTTGGCCAGCTGGATCGCCGACAGCTCGCCGCGGCCGATCGCCGCCAGCAGGTCGTCGGGGGTCTTGAAGTTGAACCGCGCGGCGAGCTTCTCCAGGTCGGGCTTCGGTACGCTGAGGCGACCGACCTCGCGCTCCAGGCTGGTGCGCCCGATCGCGACGTGTTCGTCGTAGTCCTGCTGCTTGAACCACTGGCGGACGCGGTTGCGCGCGCGTGACGTCAGCAGGTAGCCGGCATGCGGATTGAGCCAGTCGCGACTGGGGCCACCCTCCTTGACCGTGATGATCTCGACCTTCTGCCCGCTCTTCAACGGCTCGGCCAGCGGCGCGATATGACCGTCGACGCGCGCGCCGCGGCAGCGGTGCCCGACCGACGTGTGGATCGCGTAGGCGAAGTCGACCGGTGTCGCGCCGTTCGGCAACTCGATGACCCGACCGTGCGGCGACAGCACGTAGATGCGCCGCGCCTCGAACTCGGTGTCTTCCTGCGAGAGATCACCCTGCAGACCGTCATCGTCCTGCTGCTCCAGCCAGCGCCGCATCCACTCGATCCGGCGCTCGAGCTCGATGTCCTCGCGGCTGGACTCCTTGTACTTCCAGTGCGCGGCCACGCCGCGCTCGGCGTGTTCGTGCATCTGCCGCGTGCGCACCTGGATCTCCAGCGGCTTGCCGTCGTCGCCGACGACGGCCGTGTGCAGCGACCGGTAGCCGTTCGGTTTGGGATGGGCGATGTAGTCGTCGAACTCGCCCGGCACGGGGCGCCACAGGCTGTGCGCGATGCCGAGCACCTCGTAGCACTGCGGCACCGTGTCAACCAGGGCGCGCACGGCGCGGACGTCGAATACCTGCTCGAAATCGACGCGTTTGCGCGTCATTTTCTTCCAGATACTGTAGATGTGCTTGGGCCGGCCATGGATCTCGACCGGGATGTCGGCCGCGGCACAGGCATCGCCGAGGCGCCGGATGACGTCGGCGACAAAGGCCTCGCGCTCGCGGCGCTTGCCGTCGAGCTGTTTCGCCAGCGACTTGTACTGCTCGGGCTCGAGATACCGCAGGCACAGGTCCTCGAGCTCCCACTTGAGCTGCCACACGCCGAGCCGGTTGGCCAGCGGCGCATGCACGACACGCGTCTCGCGCGCAACCCGGCGCTGCACGTCGAGCGGCACCCGCTTCAGGCGCCGCATCAGTTGCAGTCGCTTGGACAGCACGACCAGGATCGCGCGGACGTCGTTGGCGATACCGAGCAGGAGGCGGCGCAGGTTCTCGACACCCTTCTCGTCCGCGCCCTCCGACCCGGTGGCCGACAGTTCGCGGATGCGTGACACCTGCTCCACCATCGCGGCGACCGCGGGGCCGAACAGCGACCGGATGCGGCCGGCGTCGTAGTCCCGGTGACCCGGCATCTCGGACAGGATCGCTGCCAGCAGCGGCTCGATATCGAGTTTCAGGCTGTCGAGGGTGTCGGCGGTGTGCAGCAGCGACAGGAACTTGTCGAAACCGTCCGGTGCCCCCTCGCCGGTGTGCGCGACCCGCGCCATCTGCACCGCCTGGCGCAACAGCGCGACGTCCTCGGCCGGCCGGCGCTCAGCCAAGCGCTCAAGCCAGTCCTCGACCTCCTGTTCGGTGGCCGTGCCTTCCTTCGGCAGGGTCGTGACGAGCGAGACCATGTGTCGTTTACTCCCCGATCAGCACCGCGTCGGCAACCGACGAGGGCAACTCAGTCGAGTACGTGGCTGACGAGTCCGTCGGCCAGCTTGGGCTCGAACCAGGTCGATTTCGGCGGCATGACTTCGCCGGCATCGGCCACGTCCATCAGTGCCTGCATGCTGGTCGGGAACAGCGCGAAGGCCACCGCCCAGTCGCCGCTGTCGACGCGTTTTTCCAGGCCCTTCATGCCACGGATGCCGCCGACGAAATCGATCCGGTCATCGCGTCGCGGGTCGGCCACACCCAACAGCGGCTCGATCAGGTTGTCCTGCAGCAGGCTGACATCGAGTCGACGTACCGGGTCGTCGGCCGGGATACGTTCGTCGTGGATCTGCAAGCGGTACCACTGGCCGTCGAGGTACATGCCGAACTCGCCGCTGCAGGTCGGCTTGCACGGCGCATCGGCCATCTGCAGGTCGAATGCCTCGGCGATGGCGCCGAGGAACGCGTCCCGGCTGCGCCCGTTGAGGTCGCGGACGACACGGTTGTAATCGAGGATCTGCATCTGGTCGTGCGGGAAGATCACGCTGAGGAAATGGTTGTAGCTTTCGCTGCCATCGTGCGCCGGATTGGCGTCGCGACGCGCGTTGCCGACACGCGAACCGGCCGCCGAGCGATGATGACCGTCGGCCACGTAGATCGCCGGCATGGCATCGAATGCCGCCGTCAGCGCCGCGATACGGTCCACGTCGGCTATACGCCAGATCTCGTGACGCACGCCATCACGCTCTGCCGTGACATCGACGTCGGGGGCACCCTCGGTGACCTCGTTGAGGATGCCGTCGACGGTGGCATTGGCGGCATAGACGAGGAACACCGGTCCGGTCTGCGCGTTCAGTGTATCGACCTGGCGCACGCGGTCGTCTTCCTTCACCGGGCGGGTGAACTCGTGCTTCTTGATCCGGCCGTTGTCGTACGCCTCGACCGAGGCCGTCGCCATCAGGCCGGTCTGGCGGTGCTTGCCCATCGTCAGGCGGTAGGCGTAATAGCACGGGGCCTCGTCGCGTTGCAGCACCCCCTCGGCGACCATGCGATCGAGGTTTTCGCGACCCTTGGCGTACACCGCCGGGTCGTAGGGGTCGACGTCGTCGGCCAGGTCGATCTCGGGCCGCGAGATATGCAGGAAGCTCCATGGCCGACCTTCGACCAGTGCCTTCGCCTCGGCGCGGTCGACGACATCGTAAGGCGGGGCGACAACGTCGTCGGCTCGGTCGTCGACCGGGCGCAGACCACGAAACGGCTTGATCAGGGACATCGAAACTCCTGGCTGAACGGAAGTGGTTGTCCGGTGCAGCGCGGCTGCCTGCGCCACCGGACCGGGCGCCGCCGCCCATGCCCGGCCGGACACGTCGGGCGGATTATACGCATCCCTCGCCGACGACGCCCCCCGGGCCCGGACACGACAGTCTGCTAGTCGTCGCGCTCCTCGATCCAGGCGGCCTGGATGGCCTCGAGGATCTTCTCGCCGCAGTGGTCCCTGTCATCGTCGAACATCGGCAGCTCGACAACCCAGTTCATCAGGTCGACGAAATTGACGGTCTTCGGGTCGATGTCGGGGTGGGCCTCGTCGAGCTCGATCGCAATATCGAGCACATCGGTCCATTTCAGGCTCATGACACTCCTCGGGAGACTGCTCAGTGATTTTCTTTGGCGTGGTTGATCGTGTACTTGGGGATCTCGACGACGAGGTCGACGTCGCCGACGACCGCCTGGCAACTGAGCCGCGATTCAGGTTCAAGCCCCCAGGCCTTGTCCAGCAGGTCGTCCTCCTCCTCGCTGGACTCGTTCAGCGAGTCGAAGCCCTCGCGCACGATGACGTGGCAGGTCGTGCAGGCACACGACTTCTCGCAGGCATGCTCGATGTCGATGTCGTTGGCCAGCGCGGCGTCACACAGGGTCTGGCCCGGCTCGGCCTCGATGACCGCACCCTCCGGGCAGATTTCCTCGTTGGGCAGAAAAATGATCTGTGGCATAACCTAATCGTCGTCAGCTTTCGAGAATTCATCGACACGCTGGCCTGCCATGGCCTTGCGTATCCCGCTGTTCATACGTCGCTCGACGTAGAACTCGCAGGCGCCCTCGAGCGCCTTGATTGCCTGCTTCAGGCTGTCGGCATCGGTGGCCGCGGCGG
>JAGRGW010000225.1:0-265 GCA_020445315.1 Gammaproteobacteria bacterium | reverse complement strand
CGCGCGGCCTCGACCCGCTCCTCGACCAGATGGCGCGCCGCCATGTCCTCCTGGGCGTACTCGATCGAGGCCTTGAGCATGCCGGTGACCTCGTCGTCGGTCAGGCCGTAGGAAGGCTTGACCTCGACGCTGGCGGACACGCCCGAGGTCTGCTCCTGCGCCTCGACGTGCAACAGGCCATCGGCATCGACGGCGAACGTGACCCGAATGCGCGCGGCGCCGGCGACCATCGGCGGGATACCGCGCAGCTCGAAACGCGCCAGCG
>JAGRGW010000224.1 GCA_020445315.1 Gammaproteobacteria bacterium | reverse complement strand
CGACATGGACTTCAAGGTCGCCGGCTCGGCTGCGGGCATCACCGGCCTGCAGATGGACATCAAGATCAAGGGCCTCACCCGGCAGATCCTCAAGGACGCGCTCGATCAGGCCCGCGAGGGTCGTCTGCACATCCTCGGCGAGATGAACAAGGCGATCAACGCGCCGCGCGAGCAGATGTCCGAGCATGCTCCGCGTATCGTGTCGTTCAAGATCAACCCGGACAAGATCCGCGACGTCATCGGCAAGGGCGGTGCAACGATCCGCTCGATCACCGAGGAGACCGGCGCCACCGTCGACATCAGTGACGATGGCATGGTCAAGATCTTCTCGGTCGACAAGAGCGCCGGCGACGAGGCGCGCAAGCGCGTCGAGCTGATCACCGCAGACGTCGAGGTCGGAAAGATCTACGAGGGCAAGGTCGCGCGCCTGATGGACTTTGGCGCCTTCGTCACGATCCTGCCGGGCAAGGACGGTCTCGTGCACATCAGCCAGATCTGCGAGGAGCGGGTCGAGAAGGTCAGCGACAAGCTGTCCGAGGGTGACAACGTCAAGGTCAAGGTGCTGGAGGTCGACAAGCAGGGTCGCATCCGCCTGAGCATGAAGGCCGTGGCGGAGGAAGCCGAGGCCTGACAAGCCACGCTGTCGCGCACAGGCTGAACGAAAGCAGGGGCCCGCAAGGGCCCCTGCTTTTTTCAACGGCGCGCGGGCGTTTGCCAGCGTGGTCGGTTTAGACGAACTGCCTGCCTATTCCACGAGCAGCAGATCGAGTATCGGCAGCATTGCGTGGAAATAGTCCGGTTCGATGATGAAGTCCTGCGCCAGGTAGGTCTCCTGGTACATCAGGATGCCATCGTTGCCGAAACCGGAGAAATCGCGGGTCGTGTTCCTGAACCGATAGTAGGCCTTCAGTCCGGGTGTGCCCGCGCGTAGTGCCGTGTACCGGTTCGCCTGCACTTCCTCCTGGGTCAGCGCCCGGCTCCAAAGGCGCATCTCGGCCACGTCCCAGATACCGTACCGTCCGACGAACAGCAGGCCGTCCCCGGTCGCCAGCGACCCGGTGGCGGTCGCGGTCGCGACCAGTTCGCCGTTCAGGTACAGCTTCAGGTTGTCGCTTCCGCCGGCCACGTCATAGGTGAAGGCCAGGTGGCTCCATGCGTTGTCCGGTACCAGCCCGGTGCCATCATTTGCGTTGACGTAGAAGGTCCCGTCGGTGGTCCGTATTTCGGCCTGGGCCTGCCGCTCGCCGTACCAGTCACGGGTCTGCACGGCGTAGGCGGTGCGGAAGTCCTGCTCAGCCTTGAAGAACACGGGCTTGATTGCGCTGCTGCTCCCTGTCGTTTCGCCACCGGGATAGGGTCGTACCCAGATCTCGCCGGTCATCTCGTTCGAGAAGTTGATGTGCTCCGACGCCCGTACCTGCATGTTGTCGAATCGGGAAACGTCCCGGTCGGTGTGCAGATGCAGTGCGTTGTTACCACCGTTGGCGTAAGGCGCCCTGTCCAGCCGGCGGTAGTGGATGTCGAAATCCCCGTAGCCGCCAAAGTCGTTGGCATAGTATCGGCTGCGATGGATGACGTGTACCTTGCCGTCGGCCCCGACCGCCATCTGTGGTGCCGTTGCCCTGGACGAAAGCGTGCCGCCGTAGGAGAAGTACGGAGATACCCGCGCAGGCCGGCTAAAGGTGGTGCCTCCATCGCTGGAGGAGACATGTGTCGGCACGCACCAGAAGAGGTGCACGCCGGAACCGTTGGTCACCGATGGATCGGTCTGTATCACCGGCCATGCATTGTCTTCCAGGTACGGCAGTCCTCTGCGACTGAGCTCCTGCGACGACTCGAAACTGGCGCCACCGTTGTTCGAGCGCTGCATCTGGACATCACCCGCGGAGGTCACGTAGACCACGTAGACGTAGTTGCCGTGGGCGGCGATTGTTTCCTGGCCCTGCTGAAAGGACTGTCCTTCGTCCAGCAGTCCGTCGGTAAGATTCAGAGGATCCTCGAAGGTCATGCCTGCGTCCGTCGAACGGCGGACGAAAATGGCGTGCTGGTCGGTGTCGTCGAGACCGTTCCAGATCACGGAGACGTTGTCGCCCGACACGGCGATCTTGGGTACGTAGTGCGAATCCTGCAACGGATAGGTCTTGTGCGCGCCGTTGAGCGAGGGCACCGACAGCTGTGTCGAATGGAAGGTCTGGCCGGCGTCCGTCGAGGCAGCCAGGTACAGGCGGCCGTACTGGAGACCGTAGTAGTAATAGCTGTCGGTGTAGGCGACGTAGATGCCGTTGTCGGTGCGATACAGGTCGGCGACGTTCCAGCTGCTGCCCGAACTGGTGCTGTAAGCCGTGCGCGTCACGAAGTTTTCGCCCCGGTCATTGCTGTTCAATACGTGATAAGCATTGTCGACCTTCCAGTTGGCCTGTACGCGAAAACCGATCGAGAGCTTGCCATGACTCGTCGCGAGGCGGACATCGTAGACATGGTAGGCATTGCCGGCGGTGTAGAGGTCGCGCAAGGCCTCGAAGCTGGCGCCGTTGTCGGTGGAACGCAGATAGCCGAGGACACCGTACCAACTGCCCGCGTAGTAGCCGAACGCGATATGCACGGTGCCATCGATAACGACCATGCGCTTGTACGTGCTGTTCGTCACCATGTCGCCGTGTTCCAGCAGCAGTTGCGTGGCTTCCCAGGTCACGCCATTGTCCAGTGAGCGCCGGTAGAAGATCTTGTGGCCGGAGTAATCGCCGTTCTGGGTCAGCCAGAGGACATGTACTGTTGTTCCGTCGACCACGATCTCGGGTGCGAAATCGTTTTCTCCGGGCTCGGTCTCGGCCACGCCTTCCGACAGGTTCTGTGTCCAGTAGGAGAGGTCGGGGTTACGCGCCTCGACGCCACTGGCGAACAGCAGGGCAAGCAGCAGCATCGCGCCGGCCACGATGGTTGCGCCTGCCTGCCGCGCGGGCCATCCGAGCGGTAGGTCGAAGGATCGGTTTGTTGTTTTCATGGTTGCCTCCGATGCCGGGACACGCGCCGTTGTCGGCGCAGTCCGGGGTGATGTGATGGGGTGACACGAAGCGGGCGATGGGTGTCGCCTTCATGCGATGGGTTGCGGTGGTGGTCCGCCAAAGGCGTGCCGGGGAGGACGGCGTCCATGTCGAGGTGTTGCAATGGCCTGAGCCAGGCGGCAGCTGGCAACGTTCGATTGCGCGCGTAAGCGCTCGCTTGTTCGACGTCTTGTTGTACATTGATACTGCCGGCACGAATCCCGATCCGATACCTGACAGGCAGGGTTTGCTGCATCGGATCTGCTTACCAATGTACGTCCGCGCGTAGTCTCCGGTGTACGTAAATGATCGCGTTTACTTGACCCAGGTCATCCAGGTTGGTGGATGATCGATACATTGGGAAGTAAAGGAAATGGATGGTCTATCGCACGATCGCGTACGGCGGCCGACAGGCGGGAAAGTCCCGGTGCGTTGCCGGGATTGCCCTTCTTTGGGGGGCGTCAACCGACGTCGAAGGTATTCATCGGGTAACCGTGTTCGCGGTAGTAGCGAAACCGTTCGCGTCCGGCCTGCTTGACGCCCTCGTCATGGTCGACGCATTCGATGAGCCGATCGTAACGACTGAAGAAGCGCGGGACCTCGGGTGACAGGTTGATCATGACCTCGTGTTCCTCGGTGTCCGCGCTGCCGTCGCCGATCAGGATCGGGTTCAGTGCGCGGTCGTCGCGGCCGAGCATACCGTGAGGAATGAAGCTGTCGTCCCACAGTGTCCACAGCAGGCGATCGAGGTGTCGGCACTCCTCGTCGACAGTGCTGTGAATCAGCACGCGGCTACCGGCACGGCGCGCTTTCTCGGCGATGCGACAGGCGAGCACGAAGCGGTCGCCCGTCGCATCGGGCTGTAGGACGTAGAAGTCGACCCGGGTCATCGCTCGGCGCGGGGCCGTGTTTAATCCGTCAACTTGCAGCGGCGCAGCAGGAACTCGGTCAGCAGCGGCACCGGTCGGCCCGTTGCGCCCTTGTCCTTGCCGGTCATCCACGCGGTGCCGGCAATGTCGAGGTGGGCCCACTTGAACGCCTTGGTGAAGCGCGACAGGAAGCAGGCGGCCGTGATCGTGCCGCCACCGCGTCCACTGCCGATGTTGGCCATGTCGGCGAAGTTGCTGTCGAGGTGGCCCTGGTACTCGTCCCACAGCGGCAGCTGCCAGGCCCGGTCGCCGCATGCCTGGCCGGCGTCGAGGACTTCCGTGGCGAGCTTGTCGTCGTTCGCCAACAGGCCGCTGGCCTGGTCGCCCAGCGCAACGATGCACGCGCCGGTCAGCGTCGCGATGTCGATGACCGCGGCCGGTTCGAAGCGCTCGGTGTAGGTCAGCGCATCGCACAGGATCAAGCGACCCTCGGCGTCGGTATTCAGGATCTCGATCGTCTGCCCCGACATCGAGGTGACGATGTCGCCGGGCTTGTTGGCGTCGCCGTCGGGCAGATTCTCCGAGCTCGGCACCACGCCGACGACGTTGATCGGCAGTTCGAGTTCGGCGCACGCGGCGATGGTGCCGAACACGCTGGCACCCCCGCACATGTCGTACTTCATCTCGTCCATGTTGGCGGCGGGCTTGATCGAAATGCCGCCAGCGTCGAACGTCAAACCCTTGCCGACCAGCGCGACCGGCTTGCTGCCCGTCTTGCCACCGTTGTATTCCATGATGATCAGCTTGGCCGGCTGGCGGCTGCCACGGGAGACCGACAGCAGTGAGCCCATGCCCAGGCGCTGCATCTGCGCCTCGGAAAGGATGGTCGTCTTCAACTTGCGGTTGCCGCGCGCCAGCTGCTGGGCCTGCTCGGCGAGATAGGTCGGCGTGCACAGGTTGCCCGGTAGATTGGCGAGATCCTTGGCCAGGCGACTGCCGTTGCCGATCGCCTGCGCATGGGCCGCGGCGCGTTCACCGGCGTTTACCTGCTTGCGTGACTGCGCGATGAACGTCACCTTCTTCAGTGGTCGCTTGTTCTCCGTCGGCTGGCTCTTGCAGCGATCGAAACGGTAGGTGGCGGCCTCGGCCGCTTCGACCGCGGCGCGCACGAGCCGGTAGGTCAGGTCGTCGTCTGCGCCGTTGGGCAGCAGCGCGATACAGTCGGCCGCGCCCGAGCCGTTCAGCGCGGCGAACGCCGCCTTCATGGCCTTGCCGTACGCCGCCGCGTTGAATACCTTGCGATCGCCCAGGCCGACCAGCAGCAGGCGCGCGGCGCTGCAGCCCGTCGGGTCGTAAAGCATCTGTGTCTGGCCGGCCTCGGCATTGAAATCGCGATGCTTGAGGACCCGGCCGATCTGTCCGCCCAATGCCTCGTCCAGTGCCAAACCGAGTGTCGTCAACTGGTTGGACTTGTGTACGCCGACGACCAGGCAGGCGGTGCGCAGGGTTGCGGCATCGCCAAGCTTGCAGATGTATTTCATTGAGCCTCTCAAACGGTTGCGACGGCGTGCGCACGGCGCACGCAATCGTGGGTTGACGATATCGTCCGGGTTTGCTGTTCTGTCGGCTGACACTAACGGCCGGGGTCTGGGCCGTCAACGGTAGCAGGAATATGGGGATCATCGACCGACTGTTGTTGCGCGACATCATCAAGACGCTGGCGGTGATCGTTGCGATCCTCGCGCTGCTGTTCTTTTCCAATGCGTTGGTCAAGTATCTCGGGCGCGCGGCCAGCGGCGTGCTCAGTGCCGATATCGTGCTGATCGTGGCCGGCCTGGAACTGGTCAAGGCGCTTGGTCAGATCGTTCCGCCGGCGCTGTTTTTCTCCGTGCTGTGGGTGCTCGGGCGGATGCACCGCGACAGCGAAATGATTGCGCTGGCTGCCTGCGGATACGGCACGGGGCGCATTGTCCGCGCCGTGCTGATCACTGCGGCACCGCTGGCGCTGCTGGTCACGGTGCTGGTCATGGAGGTGCTGCCCTGGTCGAAGGGGTATGTCGCCCAGCTCAAGGCACAGCAATCGAGCCGCATCGATATCACCGGTATCCGGCCCGGCCGGTTCAACGAGTTCAGGCGTGGCGAACTGGTCGTCTATGCCGAGCGCTTGTCCGACGATGGAACGCGCCTGGACGGGGTGTTCGTGCAGGACAGGCAGCACGGCAGGACGGGCCTGGTGTCCGCGGCCAGCGCCTACCAGGCGGTTGACCCGGCCAGCGGCAGCTCCTTCATCGTATTGACCGACGGGCGGCGTACCGAGACCGGCGAAGCGGGCCTCGACTACCGACTCGGCCGGTTCGACGAGTATGCCATTCGCATACCCGATGCCGAGCTGCGCGACTGGGTGCCACCGCAAAGTGCCAGGCACTGGCGCGACCTGCTCGGTTCGGAAGACCCGGGCGACTGGGCCGAGTTGCAGTACCGGCTGTCGGTACCGCTGGGATTGCTGGCGTTTGCCGTGCTGGCGGTGCCGCTGGCACGCTCGCCACCGCGCTCGGGAGTCTACGGCCGGCTGACCTTCGCCGTGCTGCTTTACTTCACCTTTCTCAACCTGCAGAAGATTGCCGAACGCCTGCTTGCCGAGCAGGCCGTGCCGGCCTGGCTCGGTATGTGGTGGTTGCCGGCACTGATGGTGGTGGTCACCGGCCTGGTCGTCATGTTCGACTCGAACCGGTTCCGGGTCAGGCTGCGGCGTTGGCTGACACGGAGAAAAACGGCATGAGCCTGTTCGAGCGCTACATCGCATCGACGATGCTGAAGGCGACACTGATGACGCTGCTGGTGCTGGTTATCCTGCTGGTGTTTTTCACCACGATGGAGGAACTCGAAGACGTCGGCCGCGGTGATTTCCGGGCGGTCGATGCCTTCTGGGTTTCGTTGCTTGCCACGCCGCGGTACGTTTTCGAGGCATTCCCGGTCGCGGCGCTGCTCGGCAGCCTGGTCGGGTTGGGCTCGATGGGGGCGCACGGCGAGCTGGTGGCGATGCGCAGCGCCGGGTTCTCGCTGCACCAGATCCTCGTGTCTGTGATGAAAACCGGTCTCCTCATGGTCGGCTTGGTGCTGGTGTTCGGCGAGGTCGCGGCACCGCTGGCGGAGCAGCACGCCGAGCAGCATCGCGCGGAGAAGCAGCAGGGCCAAGTGACGCTGCGCACCGAGTATGGATTCTGGGCGCGCGACGGCCAGGCCTTTGTCAACGCACGCAATATCGGCGCCGGCGGTATCCTGCGCGACATCCACGTCTACGAGTTCGGCCCCGACCTGCAACTGCGCCGGCATACCCATGCCGAATCGGCCATTCACCGGGGCGATCAGTGGGAGATGGCGGGCATCGAAAGGGTCAGTGTCCGCATGGAAGGTATCGAGGCGCAGCGGTTGACGTCCGCGCGCTGGGACTCGCTGCTCGACCCGGACCTGCTCAAGGCCGTGGTCGTGCAGCCGGCGATGCTGGGCCTGGGCGAGTTGTATCGCTCCATACAGGTCATGCGGGACAACGGCCAGCCGGCGACCGATTACGAGGTGGCGTTCTGGGGCAAGATCGCGACACCGCTATCGACGCTGGTCATGCTTTTCATCGCGGTGCCGTTCGTGCTCGCGCACCAGCGTTTCGTCAGCATGGGGGAGCGCGTGTTCGTCGGTATCGCGCTGGGGATGTCGTTCTATACCCTCAGCCGTGGCATGTCATACGTCGCCGTCGTCTACGAGTTCAACCCGATGTTCAGCGCCCTGATCCCGGCGTTCGCCTTCCTGGTCATCGGTGTGTTGCTGATGCGGCGTGTCGCCTGATACGCGGGTCACTTCGACAGGATCACCAGTCGCGTCGAGCTGAGGCGGTCGTGCCAGGCCTGCTTGTCCGGGTCGACCAGGACCGCGAGGTAGCCGAGACCGACGGCGAAGCTGGACAGGTAGGCGCCGGCGACGCGTATCAGCGACTGGCGCCAGGTCACCGGCTGGCCGTGGCTGTCGAGCAGCTTGAGGCGCCACGCACGCATGCCCAGCGTCTGCCCGCCGTGGGTCCAGAACCAGCCGAAGAACAGGAACGGGGCAGCGACCAGGAATACCTGCAGTGGCAGGTGCGACACGGCCAGGCCGAGGCCCTGTTCGTCGCGCACGAAGGTATCGACGATGACACCGAGCAGCCAGATGCCGGCGATCAGCCAACTGTCGTAGAAAATGGCGGCAAGCCGCCGCAACAGGCCCGGACGGGCGGCATTGTCGAGGTCTGGCGTCATATCCGGCGGTGTGCTGTCGTCCAGGTATTGTTTCGGGTTGGCGTCGGTCGATCGTGTCGCAGTAACGGGATTCCCTGGACATCACGGGCTGCACGGGCAGCATGCAGCCAACATGTCCAGATTCAGGGATATCACCGTGCGAACCCGGGATTACCCCTAATTGTTGCTGCGCCGCACTCCCCGCTAACTTGAATCAATCAAGCTCACCTAAAGCAGCGCAAGACTGTTCACCGGGCATCACAACCAGGAGGACAGGATGGAGCAGCGCGACCTCGAAAGCAATCCGCTCAGGCTCGACGCCGTTGTTGCCTGCACACGGTTCGGCCTGATTCGCGGCAACATCACGCGCATCGACAGCAATGGACTCTACATCGAGGCCCGGACCAGCATCGTGCCGATCGACGCCGAAGTCAGCGTGACGTTCCAGCCCCGGCAGAGCCTGTCCGATGCCTGCGTCAGCCTGCAGGGCGTCGTCAGTCACCAGAATCCGTGTGGGTTCGGTATCACCTTCACCGATGTGCCCGCAGCCTGCCGCAAGGCACTCGATGCGCTGTTGTCGACCCACCGGTCGGTAACGGAAGCAGCGACCGAGCAAGGTTGGCCTTTGGCCGGCTGACCGCGGAAGGCGGCCCGCGCCGGCCGCCACGTTCATTGCCAATCGCGCCAGCGTGACGATAATCTGCAGCAGGTCATCGTTACGGAGCCTGCCAGATCAAACGGCGCTCACTCTCCCGCAGGCTGCTCAAGGGCATCCCCATTCCGGCACTGGCGCTGGCGTTCGGCCTGGTGACGGGCGTGGTGTTGTGGCTGGTCGTCGATCGCATCCAGACCCGTGCGATCAGCGACATCTTCGACCAGGCGCTGGAAGGTGAACTGGATCAGCAGGCGCGCGAGTCGCTGATACGTTTCGACGAATATCGCCGCTCTTTTGTCTATTTTACGCGCCTGATCGCAACACATAGACGCATGGCGGACCACCTGGACCCGATCATCTGGAGCCAGCGTCCGGCTGATACCGTGCATTACGACGCCAAGAACCCGCCGTCCTGGCTGCCCTCGGAGCTGGCCTGGCAGGGTGGGGTCACACCCGTGCATTTCATGCTGGTCGACCCGGCGGGGCAGATACGCGAGCTGTACAGTTCGGTCGAGCGGCCGTTGCCGAAGTCGTTGCGATCCGACCCGCGCGCGCACCTGGCGAGCAATCGTCGGCAGGCATTCGTGACCATGCTCGAAGAAGAGCCGTGGCTGATCGTATCCGAGGCGACCGAGGACAACGCACGGACGCCGATGGGCAGCGTGGTCATCATGGTCGCGCTCGACGGCCTGTTCCTGTCGGCCTCGCAACAGTTCGTCAAGTCGACCGACAACGTGGTCGCTATACTCGATCCGGAGGCACAACGGATCCTGTCCAGCAGCAGCGCCGAGGCCGTACCGCCGGGTATCCTGCTGCCGCAGCTGCGACGCGGATTCGTCATCACGGCACAGTCTTTCTTCGACTACGAAGACTCGGATCTCAACCTGCTTTTCGCCACGCTGCTGCCGCGCGCGGCGTTTGAGCGTACCGGGCAGCAGGTGCTGGAACTGGAGCGGCGCCAGCGCCTGATCGGCGCGGCCGTCATCATTTCCGCCTTCGTCAGCCTGTTCCTGTTGCTGTCGGGCCGAATCAGCCGTCTGCTGCAGCGCGTGTCCAGCCTGTCGCGCCGGGCGCTCGACCTGCCCGACACCGCGTTGAACCAGCACGGCAACCAGCTGTTGATCCTGGAGGACTGGATTCGCGATTTCGTCCAGCTGGTCATGCGTGCACGCGAGGAGATGCGCACCCAGCACGAAACCGAGTTGCAGCAGACCGAAAAGCTGCGCATCGCGATCATGGACGCGTCGCTCGACTCGGTCATCACCGTCAACGAGCGCGGCCAGATCATCGACTTCAACCCGACGGCGCAGGCCACGTTCGACTACCGTCACGACGAGGCCGTCGGTCGCTCCTTCAACGAACTGCTGGTCGCCCCGCGGTGGCGGGAGACCTTCGAGCGCATGCTGTACCTGTCGCTGGCCGGGGTCGAGCAGGGCGCACCGCTGCAGCGGGTCGAGATGCAGGCCGTGGTGCGCGACGGTCGCACCCTGCCGGTGGAACTGTCGATCAAACCGGTGTTTCTCGACGACGACCTCTTGTTCACGATATACGTGCGCGATATCGGCGAGCGCAAGATCCGCGAGGCGGAGATCCGCAGCCTTGCCGCGTTTCCCAGCGAGAGCCCGAACCCGATGCTGCGCATCAACGATCGCGGCGTCATCACCTACGCCAACCAGCCGAGCGCGCCGCTGCTGCACTACTGGGGCTGCCGGCCGCTGCAAACGCTGCCTTTCTACTGGCACAACCGGGTCGACAAGGTCCTCGAGAGCGGCAGGACCGCGGAGCACCTGCTGGAGACCGAGGAGGGTGTCTTCTCGCTGTTGCTGACGCCGGTCGCCGAACTGGGCTATGTCAACATCTACGGACGTGACATCACCGGTGAACGCAAGGCGCAGGAAGAACTCAAGCGGCGGCAGCACGAACTGGTCCACGTGACCCGCCTCAGCAACATGGGCGAGATGGCGACCGGTATCGCGCACGAACTGAACCAGCCGTTATCGGCGATTGTCAATTTCGCCAACGGTTGTGCCCGTCGCATCCGTCTCGACATTGGCGGCAAGGACGAACTGCTGCAGGCACTGGCACAGATCTCTTCGCAGGCCGGTCGCGCGGGCGAGATCATCAAGCGCCTGCGTGGCATGGTCAGTCGCCGCCAGCCGATCCGCGAGGTTGTCGACGTCAACTTCCTGGTCGTGGAGACGTGCGAGATGATCAGCCACGACCTGCGCCGTTACCAGGTCGAAATCGAGCGCGAACTGAGTGAAAAGGAACTCTGGGTTCGGGTCGACTCGGTACAGATCGAACAGGTGCTGATCAACCTGCTGCGCAACTCGCTGGATGCCCTGTCGGCCATGCCGGATGACCAGCGACGTATCCGGGTGATCTCCGGGGAGCGTTTCGACAAGAGCGTCTACGTGACGGTCGAGGACAACGGACCTGGCATCTCCGGGCAGGCCCTGACGCACCTCTTCGACCCGTTCTTCAGCACCAAGGAAAGCGGCATGGGCATGGGACTGGCGATCAGCCAGACGATCATGACGAATCACCATGGTAAGATCCAGGCAGATTCGGTACTGGGCAAGGGCACCCGTTTCACGATCGAACTTCCGCCCCACGCCGAGCCGGCAGTCAGCGCGGTGTCATAAATGACAGAAACTCCTCTCAACAGGGCCACGGTATTCGTTGTCGACGACGACCAGGCCATGCGCAACTCACTGAAGTGGCTGATCGAGTCGGTTGGCGTGCAGGTCGAGAGCTTCGCATCGGCGGACGACTTCCTGCGCCAGTACCAGGCGGGGAGATCGGGCTGCCTGGTGGCCGACGTCCGCATGCCCGGCATGAGCGGCCTGGATCTGCAGGACTACCTGGTCGAGCACAACATCCGCATTCCCGTCGTCATCATTACCGGCCACGGGGACGTGCCGATGGCGGTACGGGCCATGAAGAGCGGTGCGGTCGATTTCATCGAGAAGCCGTTCAACGACGAGGTCCTGCTGGACGCGATTCGCCGGGCCATCGCGTTCGAGGAACAGCAGCGCAGCCACGAATCGGAGAACCACCTGATCCAGCAGCGCCTCGCCAGCCTAACGCCGCGTGAACACGAGGTCATGCAGATGGTCACCGAGGGCCGCTCGAACAAGGAGATCGCCAATACCCTCGGGGTATCGGCCAAGACCATCGAGGCCCACCGTGCGCGTGTCATGGAGAAGATGCAGGCCGGCTCGCTGGCCGAGCTGGTACGCATGGCGCTGTCGGTATCCGGCGATCACTGATTGCCGTCCTTTTCTTGGCCCGGGTCCACAGCTTCGCCCCTGTCAGCCGGTCCGACGCCGAGCGCCTGGTCCTGGGTTCGATGCCGGGCGTGGAATCCCTCAGGCGACAGCAGTACTACGCACACCCGCGTAACGCCTTCTGGCCGATCATGGCCGAGCTGTTCGGTTTTTCACCCGGGTTGGCGTACCCGCAGCGTTGCCGGCAGCTGCTCGAACACCGGGTGGCGGTATGGGATGTGCTCAAGACCTGCACCCGTTCCGGCAGCCTCGATTCGGCCATCGTGCCGGGTTCCGTCGTGGTCAACGACTTCAGCCTGTTTCTCGACGCGCACCCGCACATCCGGCTGGTCTGTTTCAACGGCGCCGCAGCCGAGCAGGCCTACCGACGGCACGTGCTGCCGGGGCTACAGGGAACGGCGGCGGCCATCCGGCTGCGGCGTCTGCCATCGACCAGCCCGGCGCATGCGGCGATGTCGCGGGTCGAAAAGACCCGGCAGTGGCGCAGCCTGCTGGTGTGAAGGTTCAGGCCAGTTCACGGAAAAACAGTGCCGTCAGGAAGCCGAACAGGGTCGCCATGCCGACGATGTTGCCGCCCTTCAGATAGGCCTCGGGCAGCATCGTCTGCGCGATCATCGTCAGCATCGCACCTGCGGCAATGCCCTCGATCAGGGCGAAATTTCCGGGTGACACGTTGCCAAAGAACAGCACGCCGAGCGCGGCACCGAGGCCGGTGATGACGACGAGGGACGACCACATCAGCAGCACGCGGCCAAACCGCAGCCCCTGGTGTTTCATGCCGATGGAACTGGACAGCGCCTCGGGATAGTTGGAGATGAACAGGCCGGCGATCAGCGACAGGCTGATGCTGTCCCTGGCCTGGATCGTCCCGAGGACTAGCGATTCCGGGATGCTGTCGAGCAGGATGCCGAGCCAGATGGCGAGTGCCGCCCCCCGGTGGCCACTGACTTCGCGGATCATGTCATCGATTGCCGCAGGTCGTCGGCCGGCGGCGATTTCGGCGCGGCTGCGGTTCAGCCAGCGGTCGACCTTGTCGGGATCAACATGGTGGCGTTGCTGCAGGTAATCGCGGACTTCGTCGTTGGCACTGAACTGCTCGAACTTGGAGCGCAACACAGGCGCCTCCAGGAACAGTGCCGGTAGGTCGCGGCGCAGCAGCACCCAGTAGCTGGTGTCCTCCGACGCTACAGCGGACGAGGAGTGGCGCGCGCCGGCCGCGAACGACAGCGCGCCGAAAACCGCACCCCGGCGCAGGACCTCGTGCTTGCGTGTGGGGTTGCGGGCATCGAACAGCGATACTTCGCCCCGGTCGATGATGTACAGCCGGTCGGCCAACTCGCCGTCGTGGAAGAAGGCCTCGCCCTTGTTGCAGTGCTTGTGAATCAGGCACTCGCCCAGTGCATCCAGTTCGTTGGCCGGGAGACCGGTGAACAGGGAGGTGCGACCCAGTTCATCGACCAGGGCATCGAAGCGTTCCTCCTGGTGATCGATGTCACGCACCGGTGGCACCGTGCCATGACTGATCAGGTCATGAACGGCCGAGTCGAGCCAGGGCCCGGCGATTTCCGGCTCCATGTGCTGGCGTTCGACCAGGTACTGCATCGTTTCGGGGCTGCGCAACCAGCTGTGGACAGCCTGGAGCAGACGCGGCGACGACACCAGCAAATGCAGGAAGTTGTCGCGCGATAGGAACCAGACCTCGCTGTCGGCGTTCGCGACGGCGATGTCGTCGTGCGGCGCACCGGTCAGGAAAGCAAGCCGGGAGAAGGTCTCCCAGGTGTTGACGACGCGCACGACCTCGTTGTGACGCAATGGATCGAGCAGGCTGACCCTGCCGCGGGCAAGGATGTACAGACCATTGCAGGGGTCGCCCTCGCGGTAGATCGGCGTGTTGGCAGGTTGCTGACGAATCTCGACAAAGGCCGCAACGGCGCGGAAGTCACGCGCCTCGACCTCGCCGAAGATGTCGAGATCGCGCAGGTGCGACAGCACGTCGCGCATGCGCTGGTGTTCCTGCCGGCGCAGGTGATACACACGCGTCGACATCCGGCGAACGAAGCCGCCGTAATCGTTGACCGCTTCGTTCGCCAGCACGAAGATCAGGCCGCCCAGCACCGAGCCGATCGCGATCTGAACGAAGTGGCCGTGATCGAGCGCCGGCGCCACGAGGTCGATCGACAGGGCGGCGAGCAGGGCGCCGCCGCCGAATGCCATCAGGCCGGCCACCGTGCGTTCTTCGGGAACCCAGAATCGCGACGTGACCGTGCCGAGCGGCAGCGAAATGGCGGAGACTACGCCAACCCAAAACGCGGTCAGCGCGATAGCGTAGTCGGGTGACATGACACCGGCATCCAGCACCAGGTCCGTGTGTCAGTTCATCGGCCGCAGCTCGGTGATCGGCCCTGCGTTCTTCGCGTCGACCTTGGCATAGAGGTCGTTCAGCGCTGCCTGCAGGGCTTCCTCGATAACCGGATGGTAGTAGGGCATCTGCAGCAGTTGGCCCACCGTGAGGCCCTGCTGGATGCTCCAGGCCAGCAGGTGGCCAAGGTTCTCGGCCTTGGCGCAGACCATCTCGGCGCCGAGCAGCAGGCCGGATGCCTTGTCGGCGTAGACCCGGATCACGCCCTTGTTCTTGGCCATGATCTGGGCGCGGCCGACCGGCGCCATCTGCATCTCGCCGATCGCCGTCTTGTCCGGGTCGAGCGCGGCGTAGCGTTGTCCGACCTGGACGATGTTCGGGTCGGAGAACGTGATGCTGAGTTCGGTCTTGCGCTGAAACGCGCTGATGCCGTCGCTGACGGCGTTGTGCCCGGCGATGCGACCCTCGTCGCCGGCCTCGTGCAACAACGGCCGATGGCCGGTGACGTCACCGGCAAGGAACAGCGGCAGGTCCCCGACCTGCATCGTGTTCGGGTTGTAGACCGGGATGCCGCGGTCGTCCAGCGGCACGCCGATTTCGGCCAGGCCCAGGTTGTCGACGTTGGAGCGGCGGCCGATCCCGGCGAACACGCGCTCGACTTCGACCGTGCGTTCGCCAGCGGTCACCTCGAGCATGCCGTTGCTGCCCTCGCTGATCTCGGCGCCACTGCCGAGCCACAGCGGGAATTCCTTGCCGATGATCTCGATGGCCGACTTGACAGCCACCGGATCGCTCAGGCCACCGATGGATTGAGCCATGTCGATGCCGGTGACGTCGCAGCCGAGGCGGTGCAGCGACTGGCCGAGTTCGAGCCCGATGACGCCGAGGCCGACCATCGCGATCGACCCGGGCAGGTCCTCGAGATCGAAGAAGTCGTCGGAGGTGATGATGCGGTCGCGGAACGGGGCCCATGCCTCCGGGATGATCGGGCGCGAGCCGGTGGCGATGATGATGCTGCCGGCACGGATGCGCTGTCCGCTGTCCATCTGCAGCAGGTTGGGCTCGACGAAGCGCGCATAGCCTTCGATGAACATCCCTTCGGGCATGCGGTCGGTACTGTTGCTGATGACGCGTTCGACGAACATGTCGCGCAGGTCCTGCACGTACTCCATGGCCTCGGGCACGTCGAGATTCAGGCCGTCCTCGCCGCCGAGACCAAAGCGCTTGAACACCCCGCGGCGATGAAAGTCCTCGGCCACCTGGATGATGGCCTTCGAAGGCATGCAGCCAACGCGCGCACAGGTGGTGCCGAGTTCTCCGCCGTTGATCAGCACGACCGACTTGCCCGACGGTCGGACCTTGCTCATTGCGTACAGGCCGGCGCTGCCGGAACCGATGATCGCTACGTCTACCTGGCGTTCTTCCACGTCAAAAACCTCGACTCTTGCTACTCGTAAAACGCGTAGTTTAGCGAGTTGAGGTGGCGAAATTCAGAATTTGCGCCTGTGGTAATCGGTTGGTCGCCACTGCAGGTTCGGATTCGAGGCCATACCGCCTCGGCGCGCGACGCCCACCGGCGACGACGGCATGATCGGCGGCAACTGGTAGTAGCGTGGCGTGAACCCGTACACCGGTGGAGGCGCGGCCCGGCCGAAGCTTCGGGTGCTGTTGCCCGATTTGAAACAGAAGAAGGCACTCGCGCTTTGTGCGCCGACCAGGCAGGCGCACAACAGCAGCAGGTGGCTAAATCGACGCGTACTGCCGGCCCGGGTTGAGGATCCCGGCCGGGTCGAAGACCTGTTTGAGACCGATGTGCAGGCGCTGGCGGACCGCGTCGAGCGGGTGAAAGACCGGTGTTTCGTCGTTTCCATGCCGAAACAGTATGGCATGTCCTCCGGATTTCGCGACCTCCGTGCGAATCTCGCTCCCGCTGCAATCCGAGTGGACCCAGCGTTGTGCGCCAGCCCAGTCGGTCGCGACCGACTGTTCGCAGGCCAGTCGCGGGGTCGCGGGCGGCAGCCCCAGGCGCCATAAAGGCTGTTGGGAGGCGAAGAAAGGCAGGCGATGATCGCGGAGGTCACGCCAGATGTCGGCCTCGTTGCCGCCGTCGCCGCCGATCTGTGTGCGCCACGCTTCGACGCTCGCGGCGTTGCCTGACAACCGCAGGTACAGGCGGCCATCGACGTGGCAGGCACCCGACAAGGGTGCCGGTTGGCGCGCCAGCTCGCGCACCCTGGCGAGCGCGTGCTCGTGATTCAGGGTCAGGACGAGGCTTTCCTCGACCGCCGGTGCCGGCAGGACCTTGAGCGAGACCTCCAACAGGACGCCGAGCGTGCCCAGCGCACCCGCCATCAGCCGCGACACGTCGTAGCCGGCAACGTTCTTCATGACCTCGCCACCGAATCGCAGGATACGGCCACGACCGTCGAGCAGCGTGATACCGAGCAGCAGGTCGCGCGGTGCGCCGCCCCAGGGGCGACGCGGTCCGCCGAGCCCCGCTGCCACCGCGCCGCCGATCGATGCCTCGCCATCGAAAGACGGTGGCTCGAACGGCAGCATCTGGCCGTTGGCCGCCAGCGCCGCCTCGATCTCGCTGACCGGCGTGCCGGCACGGGCGGTCAACACCAGTTCGGTGGGTTCGTAGCGGACGATGCCGCGGTGCCCGGCCAGTTCCAGTGTCTCGCCGTCGACGGCGTGGCCATAGAACGCCTTGCTGTTGCGGCCGACGAGGCGCAGCGGTTGGCGCGCCGCTGCCGCGTCACGCACGCGTTCGGCCAGCTCGGTGCCGATGTCGTGGTCGGTCATCAGAACCGCTCCAGGTGCGGGAAGCGCAGGTCGCCGGCCTTGACGTGCATCGCACCGAACTCCGCGCAGCGGTTCAGTGTCGGGATAGCCTTGCCCGGGTTCAGCAGCGTACCGGGGTCGAAGACCGCCTTGAGGTCGTGGAACAGCTGCAGTTCCTCGGGTGGGAACTGGGCACACATCTGGTTGATCTTCTCCATGCCGACACCGTGCTCGCCGGTGATGGTGCCGCCGACCTCGACACAGAGTTCGAGAATGCGCCCGCCGACTTCCTCGGCCAATTCGAGTTCACCGGGATTGTTGGCATCGTAGAGGATCAGCGGGTGCAGGTTGCCGTCGCCGGCGTGGAACACGTTGGCCACGCGCAACCCGGATTCGTCGGAATAGCGCGCGATCTCGCGTAACACGCGAGGCAGGTGCTTGCGCGGTATCGTGCCGTCCATGCAGTAGTAGTCGGGCGAGATGCGGCCGACGGCCGGGAACGCTGCCTTGCGCCCGGCCCAAAAGCGGGCGCGTTCGCTGTCGTCACTGGCGGTGCGGACCTCGTCGGCGCCCGAATCGAGCAGGCGCTGGCGCACCTTGGCGATGTCCTCCGAGACCTCTTCGTTGCCGCCGTCGACCTCGCACAGCAGGATCGCGGCGGCGTCAGTCGGGTACCCGGCGTGGACGAAATCCTCGGCCGCGCGCAGCGACGGGTTGTCCATCATTTCGAGCCCCGCCGGCAGGATGCCTGCCGCGATGAGGTCGGCGACGGCCTGGCCGGCGGTCTCGACATCGTCGAACGCCGCCATCGCGACCTGGGCGCGCTGCGGAATCGGCAGCAGCTTCACCGTGACCTCGACGACGACGCCGAGCATGCCCTCGGAACCCGTGACCAGGGCGAGCAGATCGAGCCCCGGTCCGTCGAGTCCACCGCCGCCGAAGGTCACCCGCTCGCCCTCGATTGTGACCACTTCGACCGCGAGCAGGTTGTTGACGGTCAGGCCGTACTTGAGACAGTGCACGCCACCGGCGTTCTCGGCCACGTTGCCGCCGATCGAGCAGGCGATCTGCGACGAAGGGTCGGGTGCGTAGTACAGGCCATGCGGTTTGGCCGCTTCGCTGATGGCCAGGTTGCGCACGCCCGGCTGCACGCGGGCGCAGCAGTTGTCGGGGTCGATGGCGAGGATCCGGTTGAGCCGGGCCAGGCTGAGCAGCACTCCCTCGGCGTGGGGCAGCGCGCCACCGGACAGCCCGGTGCCGGCGCCGCGTGCAACGACCACGGTTTCCTCCTCGTGGCAGATGCGCAGTGCGGCCTGGACCTCCTCGATGCTGCCTGGCAGCACGACCAGCAGCGGCACGACCTGGTAGGCGGACAGGCCGTCGCACTCGTAGGGCTTCAGTTCCTCGTCGCTGCTGAGCACGTGCGGCCCGGCGATGACACCGCGCAGCCTGGCGGCCAGTCGCTCGCGCCGGTTGTGTAGGGATTCTGTGCTCATGCGTGGATTGTTGCAGAAAGCGAGGTGCTTGGGGGCGATGTAATCTGGCGAATTTGCAACGGGTATTGGTCGCGACGCGGCCGGCCTTCTATTATCACGTGTCGAGGCCGCGATTCGCCGCGGTCGGAACCGAAGGACAACATGTCAAAACAGTCACGCACACTGTTCATCATCTCTGACGGTACCGGCATTACGCTCGAACACCTGGTGCGTACCCTCGTATCCCAGTTCGACGACATGTGCTGCGAGCGCATGGTGCTGCCGTTTCTCGATACCGAGACCAAGATCGCCGCGGCGATGCGCGAGATCCAGGCCGCCGCAAGCGAGGACGGCAGGATCCCGGTCGTGTTCTCGAGTATCGTCGATCCCAACCTGCGTGCCATGCTGAAACAGGCCGAGGCCGAGGTGTTCGACGTTTTCGACACCTACCTGCCGGCGCTGTCGAACGCGCTGGGACTGCCGTCGATCGGGCACATCGGGCGCAGTCACGGCATCGGCGATCCGGGCGAATACGACCGCCGGGTCGACGCCGTGAACTTTGCGCTGAACTACGACGACGGTTCACGCTTCAAGGGGTTGGCGAACGCGGACCTGATCCTGGTCGGCGTGTCGCGCTGCGGCAAGACACCGACCTGCCTCTACCTCGCGATGCAGTACGCGGTGCGTGCGGCCAACTTCCCGTTGACCGAGGAAGACTTCATGATGGGCAGGCTGCCGGACCCGGTGCGGGAATCACGCCACCTGCTGTTCGGCCTGACGATCGCCCCCGAGCGGTTGCACCGCATCCGCGAGGAGCGTCGACCCGGTTCGGAGTACGCCAGCCTCCCGCAGTGCCGCAAGGAGGTGGCGGCGGCCGAGGATCTCTACCGCAGCAATGCGATCCCGTTCCTCGACAGCACGGCGGTGTCGATCGAGGAGTTGTCGATCGAGATCATGCAGCGCGTCGGCGTCCTTCGTCGTTACTGAGGCCGGTAGGTCGAGGCGGCGCTCAGCGTGGCCTCAGGTCGCAGACCGGTAACCGATCCTGAACCCGCCCCAGTGCCTTCCCTTGACCAGGATCGGCGCCGACATGTCGTGCATGATCTCGCCGGTGTCGCGCTTGTAGGTCTGCAGCAGGAAGGGCTCGCGGTTGCTGCCGCAGCGGCTGCCGGTGCGGTCGTCGAAGATGCGCTTGGTGCGGTTGTTGGCGAGATCGCGTGCCGGGTCGCCGGTCAGGGGCTGGCAGTAGCGGCGGTTGTGGGTCGGGAAGTAGCCGTTGTTGTCGACGGCGCCGGCGTACACGATCCCGCCATGCCCGTCGATGACCGGTTCCTGGATCGAGGGCAGCACGCGATCGGTGAAACTGTCGAAACGCGTCGTGTACTTCGGCGGGCTGGTTCCCGCCACCGGCTGGTACTTGCGATCCATCAGGTCGTCCAGCGTGATCGTGCCTGCCTGGATTGCCTCCTCGAACAGGGCGCCGATCCGGCGGGCGCTGTCCTGGGCCAGGTGTCGCATGCTGTCGTGCAGGGTGTCGAGCTCGAATGCGGCGATCAACTCGTACTCGCCCTCGGCCGAGTCGGCCAGTTTCAGCGCGCCGCTGGACACCGTCGAGACCTCGTCCTCGGTAATGCCGAGTGCGTCCTCGATGTCGCCCAGGGCCTTCGAGATCTCGTCGATCGACGAGACGTGATGCTGGACCGCCTCGTTGATGTGCGATATCTCGGTTGCCGACTGCTGCGACAGGCCGTTGATGCGGTTCAGGGACTCGCCGACGCTCTCGGACTCGCGGACCGCGTCTTCGACGACGCCGACGAGTTGTTCCATCTTGCCGGCCGATGAACTGATCTCGTGGTAGATCGCCTCCAGTTTCTTGCCGATGTCGCCGGTAGCGGTCGTGGTCTTGCTCGCCAGTTGGCGCACTTCGTCGGCGACAACGGCGAAACCGCGGCCGTGCTCGCCGGCGCGAGCCGCTTCGATCGCCGCGTTCAGCGCCAGCAGGTTGGTCTGTTCCGCGACCTGGTCGATGATCTGCGTGATCGTCTTGATCTCTTCCGAGCGGCCCTGCAGTTCCAGCAGCGAGGCGGCGCGGCGTTCGGTCACCGAGCGCACGTCGCGGATGCTGCTGATGACGTGCTGCACGGTGGCCTGGCCCTGGTCGCTGGCGTTGCGGGCTGAGTGGGCCGCGCTCTCCGCCTCGCTGGCACTGCGCGCGACCGCCTGGGTCGCGTTGGCGATCTGCTGGCAGGTCTCGCCGATGCCGTGGGCGTGTTCGACCTGTTCGGCTATCTTGGCGCGGAGGCGGTCGGCCGAGAACGACAACGACGCCGACTCGATGGCCAGGGTCCCGCCGCGCCCGGCCACGGTGACGGCGAGGTCGCTGAGGACCCGCTGCAGCCGCGATATGCCTGCTATCAGTTCTGTCAGCAGGGGGTGATGGGCGACGACGGTCGAGAGATCGGTCTTGTGCAGGTCGCCGCGGTCGGCGCCCTCGTGCACGATCGACACGAGCTTCTCCAGCGGTCGCTGGATCAGGACATAGGTCAGCATGCCACCCGGCAGCATGGCGGCAACGCCGACCAGCGCGCCCTGCAGCCATCCTGGCAGCGTGTCCGCGGTGAGATAGTGGACGCCAACCGCCGCGCCCAGTCCCAGCAGCAGCGTCGCTGCGTACATGAGTAGTTGCATGTCCAGAATTTCCAGGCGGCCCGTATTAATCTGGGTTAGCGGCAGGCCGGCGGTCATGCTTGAGCCGGCACTTCTCGCGGAACATCGGGCGCTCAGGTCATGCGATTGTGCAGCGCACCAATGCCGTGAATGTCGATGACGATCGTCTGCCCGCTGTCCATCGCGGCCGCGCCGACCGAGGTGCCGCAGGCGATGACGTCGCCCGGGTACAGCGGCACTTCGGACGCGATGCGCCAGACGATATCGCGCGGCAGGAAGATCATGTCGCTGACGGGGTAGTCCTGCCGGGTCTCGCCGTCGAGCACCGCGCGGACACGCAGGGTGTCCGGCTCCAGACCGGTGGCGATGACCGGTCCGATCGGGCCGAAACCCGGCCAGCTCTTGGCCCGCGACCACTGCTGGAACTCGCCGTTGCTGAACAGGACGTGGCCGGCGGTGACGTCGTTGACGCAGGTGTAGCCGAATATCGCGTCGTCGATCGCGTCACGTGCGGGCTGGAAGCAGGGCTTGCCAATGACGATACCGAGCTCGGCCTCGAACTTGATGGTCTGCCCGTCGCCGGCAGGGCGCGGAATCGCCCGGCCGTGTGCGGTGACGCATCCCGGCAACTTGACGAAGTACAGGGGATAGTCGGGTACCTGGGTACTCTCGGCCTGTTGGCGCTCGTAGAAGTTGTTCCACAGACCGAAAAACTGGTTCGGCTGGACCGGTGGCAGCCACTCGGCCGTGTCGGCATCAATCGATTGCCCGGTTGCCCTGGGGCGATCGAACAAGTCGCCTTCGAACAGGTCGATCCGTCCGCCGCGTAACTGCCCGAGTGTCGGCTTGCCGTCGTGCCGGATGCGGCACCAGTGCGTGGTTGCCATCGGTACTCCTCGCTATCGTGTCGATGGGCGCGTCGTCGTCGATCAGGTGATGACGTCCGGTGCATCGCGCCCGGTGATGGCGCGGATATTAGCCAGTTGCTCGGCAATCGAAATCAGCGTCGTCAGTGCGGTTTGCGGGTCGAGGAGCTGTTTCTGCGGGTCGGGCTCGAACGATTCGAGGTAGACACGCAGCGTGGCACCGACCGTGCCGGTTCCGGACAGGCGGAAAACGACACGCGAGCCGTCGATGAAGCCGATCCGCACACCCTGGCGCCGGCTGACCGATCCGTCGACCGGATCGGTATAGGCAAAGTCGTCGGCGTAGGCCACCTCCATGCCGCCGACGTCAGTGCCGGGCAGGGTGGTGAGGCGTTCGCGCAGGGCCTCCATGAGGCGGTTGGCGGCTGCGCTGTCGATGCCCTCGTAGTCGTGGCGCGAGTAGTAGTTGCGGCCGTACCGGGCCCAGTGGTCGGTGACGATGTCGGCAACCGACTGTTGCCGGCCCGCGACCACGTTGAGCCAGGCCAGCACGGCCCACAGCCCGTCTTTTTCGCGCACGTGATCGGAACCCGTGCCGAAGCTCTCCTCGCCACAGAATGCAATTCGGCCCGCGTCGAGCAGGTTGCCGAAGAACT
>JAGRGW010000223.1 GCA_020445315.1 Gammaproteobacteria bacterium | reverse complement strand
GCCGACCACCTGTCGCACTTCTACCTGTTCTTCATGCCCGACTTCGCCCGCGCCGCCTACCGTGACCGCACCTGGTTCGATGTGACCGCGGAACGGTTCACCGCGCAGACCGGCAGCGCATCGGCCGAAATGCTGCCGGCGCGCGCCGCGTTCCTGCACCTGACCGGCCTGCTCGCCGGCAAATGGCCGCATTCGCTGGCGCTCCAGCCGGGCGGCACGACGCGGGCCATCGAGCCGCGCGAGCGCCTTCGCCTGCGCGCTATCGTGATCGCCTTCCGCCAGTTCCTCGAATACACGCTGTTCGGCGACCGGCTCGAGGCCGTTGCCGCCATCCAGCGACCCGACGAACTGCGCGAATGGGCCGTATCACATGCAAAATCGGACTTTGGGCGCTTCCTCCTGTTGGCCGACGACCTGAGGCTCGACGGCCTGGGCCGGGCCAACGATACCTTCATGAGCTACGGCGCCTACGAGAGCCAGGCCCAGCCACAGCAGCACGTGTTCCGCCCCGGTCTCTGGATGCAGCGCGAGCAGGTGCTCGACCCGGCCGCTATCACCGAGGACATCAGCCACAGCTGGCTGCATGCGCAGCGCGAGCCGCGCCACCCGTTCGACGGCAGCACCCTGCCCGATGCCGACGCCCGCAACGGGTACAGCTGGTGCAAGGCACCGCGTTACAACGGTCAGGTCATCGAGGTCGGGGCGCTGGCCCGGCAGCAGGTCGACGGCCATCCGCTGATCCGTGCGCTGGTCGCCGAGAGCGGTGGCAACGTCCGCAATCGTGTCGTTGCGCGCCTGCTCGAGCTGGCACGCGTCGTGCCGGTCATGGAGACCTGGATCGACGCCATCCGTCACGGCCAGCCCTATTGCGAGCACGGCCGCCTGCCGCGCGACGGCGAGGGCATGGGCCTGGTCGAGGCTGCGCGCGGCAGCCTCGGGCACTGGCTGCGGATCAAGCACGGCCGCATCCTGAACTACCAGATCGTCGCACCGACGACGTGGAATTTCTCGCCACGCGACCGCAACGACACGCCCGGTGCGCTGGAACAGGCGCTGGTCAATACGCCGGTCGACGATGCGGGCGGCGACGCCGTTGCCGTGCAGCACGTCGTTCGCTCGTTCGATCCCTGCATGGTCTGCACGGTGCACTGAACGGCGCCGATGCGAGCGCTGCCCCCGCTGAATGGAAGACGTTAAACATGTGTCTTGGAATCCCCGGCCGGATCGTCGAGATCACCGATACCGACAACCTGGTGGCCAGGATCGGTGGAGCGCGCGTCGTCGACATGCGGGTCGGCGAGCAAGGCCGCAGATCTGTCGAGTTCGCCGGTACCGACCGATACCGCAAGACGCTCGCAACAGGTAAAGTCGCGTCATGGAAGCCAAGGCTGACAGAAAGCGACCCCTGCGCGTACTCGTCGTCGATGACGATGCCGATCATCTCGCCCTGTGCGAACGCTGGCTCGCCCTGTCGGGCTACGCGGTGACAACCGCCTCGGGCGGCGTGCAGGCACTGGCGAGCCTGGAGCACACGCGCCCGGACCTCGTGGTTTCGGACCTGGTCATGGACGACATGTCCGGCCTGAAGCTGCTGGGCGAGATCCATCGCCACGACCCGGTGCTGCCGACGATCATCATGAGCGGCAGGGCCGGCGTCCCCGACGCGCTCGAGGCGGCCCACCTCGGTGTCAGCGGTTTCCTCGAAAAGCCGTTCGACAGGACACGGCTGCAGGAAACGGTTGCCGATGCCCTGGACGCAGGCAGCGCACCGATCGCGGTTCAGGGCCTTCTCGACACGGCCGCCGGCACGCTGGTCTACCGCGCCGCCATCATGCAGGAACTGGTCGCGAGGGTGCACCGCGTCGCGGCCGGCGACAGCACCGTACTGCTGCACGGCGAGACCGGCACCGGCAAGGAACTGGTCGCACGCGCACTGCACGACCTCGGCGCACGCCGCCGGCAGCCGTTTGTCAGCATCAATTGCAGCGCCCTGCCCGAGGCCCTGCTGGAATCCGAGCTCTTCGGCCACGAAAAGGGAGCATTCACCGGCGCCAATGCCCGCCACGTCGGGCTGTTCCAGGCAGCCGACGGCGGTACGATATTCCTCGACGAGATCGGCGACATGCCGCTGGCGCTGCAGGCGAAGGTGCTGCGCGTACTGCAGGATTTCAGCGTGCGTCCGGTCGGTGGCCTGAACGCCACGCGCATCGACGTGCGCGTGATCTCGGCCACGCACCATGATCTGGCCGGGCTGGTCGAACAGAAACAGTTCCGCGAGGACCTGTACTACCGCCTCAACGTCGTACCGCTGCAGGTACCGGCGCTGCGCCAGCGCGCCGAGGATATCCCGCTGCTGCTCGAACACTTTCTCGGGCAAATGGCCGCCCGGGCCGACGGCCAGCCGCTGCGCTTTGCCCCCGAGGCGCGGGCAATGCTCATCCAGGCCCCGTTTCCCGGCAACGTGCGGCAGCTGCGCAACGTCGTCGAACGCTGCGTCGTGCTCTCGACCGGCAAGGTCATCCCGAAGTCGCTGGTCAACGAGGCGTTGCAGGACCAGACACTCGACATGCCGACGCTGGACGACGCCAAGGCTGCGTTCGAACGCCGCTACCTGGCCGGCCTGCTGCGCGCGACCGAGGGCAATATCTCGACCGCCGCGCGCATCGCCGGCCGCAACCGCACCGAGTTCTACAACCTGCTCAATCGCCACGGCCTGGAACCGGAGTCGTTCCGCAGACGCGGCGACTGACGCCACCGCGAAAGCCCGCACCTTGCGCCGCGCCCGAAGCGCCTGCCGCTATGGCGGGCGGGGTGGCGCTGGCTGTGAGAGCCCAATCGCGGCGAGCAGGAAACGGCAGGAACACAGATTAGAATAACGCCGGGGACAAAGCGTCCTTTTCACTTCACCCTTCATCTCCCCAAAACCCATCGTCATATCAACGATGTACCGCTTCGACGGTATTCGACGGGTGCAACGTGCTGGCAAGGTGGCGCAGTGTTTGCTTCGCCGGCAGGCATGAACGACGAGCAGCCACCGCATGCATTACCTGTCGCCCTGGTCGATGCCGAACTGGCCGACCTGGTGCCTCGTTACCTCAACAACCGCTGGTCTGACCTGTCCCACGGCCACTCCCTGCTGGCGGCGCGCGAGTTCGACCAACTCGCCGGCATGGGGCACCGCATCCGCGGCAGCGCAAGCAGCTATGGCTTCGACGGACTGGGCGAGATCGCAACGAAGATGCAACAGGCGGCGTTGGATGCCGACGCTGTAGAACTCAAGCGGCTGCTGTCCAGGTTTGAGCGCTATCTGCGCGACGTGCGGATTCGATACCTGTGAAGAAATTAACGATTAGTTGGCGCATACTTCCTACACTGTCGGGGCTGCCCGACAGTTCGACGCACAGAGGCCATGGTGGAATCGCAGCCAGAAGATCCAAGGGACTGGCCGCCATCCGCCCGGGCAGATTGCTTTGAACGTAACCGATTGAAAAATAGGCGAAAGTGATCTCACTTTATTCTTGTTTCGCTTGTTGGCACGCCCCCTGCTTTTAGGAAACTACAGGCGACCGGTCATTCGTACCGAACGGTATCGCCCGTTATAAAACACCGAAATTCAGCACATGCCTGCAAACGAGAGATCAACGGGCGGATGTACCGAGAAGTCTGCCGAATCCGTTGTTACCAAGAATAGAGTGATCCCGCTTGCGCCGAGATTGAGGAAACCATGGAAATGAACAAAAAATTCAAACTTACCGTTGCCGCCGTGGCCGTATCTGCCGTCATCAGCGGATGCAGCACGACGATGGAACCCAAGTCCGACCTCGAGACCCGTCTCGAATCGGCCGAACAGGAAAACGCGCAACTGCGCCGAGATCTCGCGCGCGCCGAGAGCGAAGCCAGTCGCGCGCCGGCCCCGGCCACGTCAACGACTTCGTCGGCCGACAATGACCTGTTGCCGCCGAATGCCAAGCCGGGCGAGTGCTACGCGCGCGTTCTGGTCCCGGAGAAGTACGAGGACAAGACCGAGCGCGTGCTGAAGAATGCCGCCTCGGAGCGGGTTGAGATCGTCCCTGCCGAGTACGCGATGGTGGACGAAAAAGTCCTGGTCAAGGAGGCCTCGACGGTCAAGAAGGTCATCCCGGCACGCTACGAAATGGTCGACGAGAAGGTCCTAGTGACCGAGGCGGCGACGAAGA
>JAGRGW010000222.1 GCA_020445315.1 Gammaproteobacteria bacterium | reverse complement strand
GGCATCCTGATCGTCGAGTTCGCCAACCAGTTGCAGATCGAGCAGCACCTGTCCCGGCGCGAGGCCATCGAACAGGCAGCGAAGATCCGCCTGCGCCCGATCCTGATGACGACCGTCGCGATGCTGGTGGCGATGATCCCGCTGCTGACGGCAACCGGGCCCGGCGCTGTCAGCCGCTTCCACATCGGCCTGGTCATCACGACCGGGCTCGGCATCGGCACGCTGTTCACGCTGTTCGTCGTACCGGCCGTCTACCTGCTGCTGGCGCGCGATCACCAGGCCGACCTGGCCGCCACAGAGCCCGATACGCTGCCCGCCGAGACACGCCGATAGCCACCGCTAGCCGCCGCTGTTCAAGTTGGCGGCGCACCCGTCGATAGCTGACGAAACAAGCAACACTCGCGCGACCGCCTTGCCCGCCCTTCCCGCTGCGGACCGGGCGCGTTCGCCACCAAATAATCGAGAGGAGCTTCGTCATGCATACCTTGAAATCCCTGCTCATCGCGCTGCTTGCCGCGCTGACACTCGCGGCACAGGCGGGTGAGTCGACCCACGAAGGCGGGGGCATGCACAGTGGTATCAGGGTGCACGGTCACTGGAAGATTGCCGTGTTCGAACCGAATGGCACCAAAGTCAGGGAGATCACGTTTCAGAATGCACTCGTGAACCCGGGGACACTCCCAGCGCTGATCCGGGGCGAAGCAGTCGCCGGCGGCATGTACATCGTCGCCACGAACCAGAACGCCCAGTCTTCCGGCACCGGCCCTTGCAACCCGGATTGCGAGATTGCACCCAACGGGCTCACCACGGGCATCTCGCACGATTCCAACAACCTGGTGCTGAGCTACCAGGGCAACAATTTCGAAACGCTGCGCCTGGCGGGCAGCGTCACGGCAACGGCATCGTCGACCATCGACCTGGTGCAGACCTGGATCACGTTGTGTAACGGCAGCGTAAAGAATTCGTCGCAGTGCTCCGATGGATCCGACAGTGCAAGCGTCTTTACGCAAAAGACACTCAATTCGGGTGTAGCGGTAACCGCCGGACAGATCATCCAGATCACTGTCGACCTGACGTTCAGCTGATCGTCATCCGATGACGGGGCGGGCTTGCAGGCTACCCGACCGGCGCGGCGGGTCATTGCCGGTTTCGATCGGCATGCGAACCCTGTGCACACGACTGTCCTGTCTCGGTCCGTGCGTTGCCAGGCTGCTGTTCAGCGCCTGGCCGCAAGCCGGGTCTGCCGACCCGGTCATCATCCACGTCACCGAGACCATCGCGGTGTCCGACCAGGCCGGCCCGGTCCCTGCACCGCGGGTCCCGGTCGCTGAGACAATCAGCGTCAGCGGGGCCTACACGGTGGCCCCGGCGCCGCAGTTGCCCGTGTTGGAAGTCATGACCGTCAGTGACACTTACACGGTCATGCCGTCCGTGGTGATCAACGTCGAAGAGGCCATCGGCCTGTCGGACAGCGTCACGTCGCCGTCAATCGCTTACCTCCTGGTGACAAATGCCATTGGCGGTGGCGCCATCGCGTCGAGCCCGCCCGGCATCGAGTGCGGTCCGAGATGCAGCCAGGCATTTTCGAGCGAGATCGCCGTCGACCTCGAGGCCCAGCCAGCGCCTGGTTACACCTTCAGCGGTTGGAGCGGGGACTGCTCGGGCGCCGCGACCTGTCGGATCGACATGAACCGTGACCGCAACGTCACGGCCACGTTCATCGCGATCGACACGGACGACGACGGTGTGCCCGATATCGAGGACCTCGACGACGACAACGACGGCATTCCCGATGCGATCGAACAGCAGTACGACTTTCTCGACCCGCTGAACCCCGACGACGCCGCCCTGGACTTCGACGGCGACGGGTACAGCAACCTGGTGGAAATCCAGCAAGGCACCCGGCCGGACAATCGCCACGACTCACCGGCGGTGAGGCGCATTTTCCCCGCCATATTGCACCTGCTGTTCGGGGACTGACCCGCCGCGGTGCTGACAACGATTAGTCGGGAAAGTGTTCAATAGCGCCTGACACAGGCCGCTACACGGGCATATCACCAGCGGTAATCCTTCGTGGCAACGCCCTTCTCCGTCTACCTGGTCGACGACAACCCCTGGCACGTGGAACCCGTGCGCTGCCTGCTCGATGAAGAGGCCTTCACGTTGACGCACTGGCACAGCCCGCGCGACGCGTGGAACGGCATCAACGAGAGCATTGCGTCGGACCTGGTCATTCTCGACCTGGACGTCGAAGGCGAGGGCAGCGGCGGTCTCGCCTTCGCCGACCTCATCGATCACCTGCGCGTGCGCTGGCCCCAGGTCCCGCTGATCGTGTTGAGCGGTCAGCTGGACACCGATACCGTCATGCGCAGCCGCACCCACGATGTGCGCGCGGTTGTCAGGAAGCCCTACGACATCCGTTACCTGCTGACGACGATCTACGGCATCCTGCGCGATGGCCTGGACGCCCACATCCACGAGCTCAATCGGCAGCACGTCCAGCTGACCCGCGAGTTCCACAGGCTGCAGGCGCAGGAGACACCGGTGCAGACGCAGGTCAACCGCGCGCTGCAGTTGTTGAGCCGGCATTTTCGCTTCGAAGAAGACTTCATGGCGACGCATGCCTACCCTCAGGCCCGGGAGCACAAGGCGGCACACGATAAGCTTCTGCTGCACGCCCAGGCACTGACGCGGGGCGGGGCGGTCAGGGCAGAGGCGATTGGGCGTTTCTGGCGCGGCGTCGAGTCCGACATCAACGACGATGCGGGCTACCTTGCCTACCTCGAGGGCATCCACGAGCAGCTGTCTGCAAGGCTGTTACCGCGCTGACCGGCGGCGCCGCGAGATACCCTGTCACGGCACCTTGAGCCGACGTACCCAAGCCCTCCCATCGAAGCATGCCTTGCGACGCATTCGCCCGCAGGACATTCCATCCGAATTCGCCGAACCCGGGGCGCAATTACCTCGGAGAAATCACCTGGTAAAAAGGGTCCGCGAACGATTATTTTTCGCGCTCATCGATGCCGATGCGGTGGGTTCGGCCGACCATGACAACAGTGCGAGTTAGGAGCCGAAGGAGGACCACTGCCATGTTGAACAAGCGTACTTTTCTGATACCCCTGTGCCTGATGATGGCCGGTGCATCGGCGGCCGGCGACTACCGGCCCCCCGAGGACGTGCTGGCCGAGTTGATAGAGAAGTCGGGATCGCTCTACCTGACCCAGAGTGAGCAGAACCTGATGATGATGGCCGACAACCCCGCGTCGTGGACGGTGGAGGAGGGCGAGGCACTGTTTCACGAGCCACGCGGTCCGAACAACGTGTCGCTCGAGGGGTGTGATTTCGGCAAGGGCCCGGGCGTGCTCGACGGCGCCTACGTCGAGATGCCGCGTTACTTTGCTGACACTGGCAGGGTAATGGACCTGGAAACCCGACTTGTGCACTGCATGACGACCCTGCAGGGCTTCGCCGACGACGACCCGGCGGTCAAGTCACGGCATGGCTCGAACTCCGACATGATGCGCCTGCAGAGCTACATTGGCAGCAAGTCCAGCGGCTACCCGTGGAACCCGCCGCTGGATCACCCGCTCGAGACGGCCATGCGCGACGCCGGCAAGGTGCTGTTCAACCGCAGGGCCGGGCCGATGGATTTCAGCTGTGCGACCTGTCACAGCGAGAGCGGCAAGCGTATCCGCGCCTCGGTACTGCCGAATATCAACAGCCCGGAGGAATGGACCAAGGCGATCTCCTGGCCAGCATACCGCGTCGGCCACCAGCATGTACGCAGCAGCCAGCACCGCGTACGCGGCTGCTACTGGCAGATGCGCCAGGGACAAAGCGTGGCGGGGTCCGATGCATCGATCGCGCTGATCTCTTACTGGACCGATGCGGCCCGCGGGCAACCGGCAATCCTGCCGGACATGAAACGCTGATCGGGACCGACAGGAGAAAAACCACATGAAATACGCAAAAGTGACCGCCACCGCCGCTGCCGGCGCCCTGCTGTTCGTCTCGACCGGCGCGCAAGCCAATGGTGAGAAACCCGACTACACGGCAATGACCCCCGAAGCCCTGGCCGAATACCTGATCTTCGAGGCCAACGGCATCAAGCTGGACCAGAAAACCCAGGAAGGCGCGACCGTCAAAGAGCGGCAGATGCGCGATGAACTGCAAACGATCTGCTCGGGTGGCACGCGTGCAACACTCGCTGGTGACGACCTTGCCAAGGTCGCCAGCCTCGGCCGCGCCGGCATCGTCAAGCCGGAAGGTGGCGTCAAGCTCGGCGACTGGAAGAAGGGCCAGGAGCTGGCACGCTCCGGCTTCGGCTTCCGGGTCGGCCACAACAACGACGATCACAGCACGCGCGAACCGGGTGGCAACTGCTACGCCTGCCACCAGTTGGACCCGAAAGAAATCGCCTACGGCACGCTCGGCCCGAGCCTGATGAATTACGGCAAGCTGCGCGGCAATAGCCAGGCGATCATCGACTACACCTACGACGTCGTGTACAGCCCGCACAGCTTCTTCCCGTGCACGCACATGCCCCGTTTTGGCGCCAACGGCGTGCTGACACAGCAGCAGATCGCCGACGTGCTGGCCTACCTGATCGACCCGGCATCCCCGGTCAACCAGTAAGACCTGACCACGGCCGGCCCTCCGGGGCCGGCCTCAGGCGTCAGCGGCCATTTGCACCGGCAGCCGACGCGCACCCCAGTTTCCGGGCGACGCCTCGAACACGCCGGCAACGCGGTGTCCGCAGTGGCTGCAACACCCCTGGGCATCGAGCCGCCAGTCCCCCAGCACGTACCAGTCGCGCTCGATCACGCGCTGGCCGCAACCGGGGCACCAGGTGCTGTCGGCGTCGGCGTCGTGCACGTTGCCGACATACACGTAGTGCAGACCCGCTTTCAGCGCGATCTCGCGGGCCCGCCGCAGCGTGGCGGGCGGGGTCGCTGCCACGTCGGTCATCTTGAAATCCGGGTGAAAGGCCGAAAAATGCAGTGGCACGTCGGCACCCAGGTTGTCGATGAACCACGCCGAAAGGCGTTCGATCTCGGCGTCACTGTCGTTATGGCCGGGGATCAGCAGTGTCGTCACCTCGAGCCAGCAATCGGTCTCGTCGCGGATGTATTTCAGCGTGTCGAGCACTGGCTGCAGGTGGCCCCCGGTCAGCTTGTGATAAAAGTCCTCGGTGAACGCCTTCAGGTCCACGTTGGCCGCGTCCATGTGCGCGAAGAACTCGCGCCTCGGTTCGTCGCAGATATAGCCGGCCGTGACGGCGACCGAGCGGATGCCGGCTTCGCGGCAGGCGCGCGCGGTGTCGACCGCGTACTCGAGAAAAATCACCGGGTCGTTGTAGGTGTAAGCGACACTGCGACAGCCGAGACTGTGCGCGGTCGACGCGATCTCCTCCGGCGTCGCACTGGCTGCCAGGGTATCGATCTCCCGCGATTTGCTGATATCCCAGTTCTGGCAGAACTTGCACGCGAGGTTGCATCCCGCGGTACCGAACGAGAATACCGGCGTACCGGGCAGGAAGTGGTTCAACGGTTTCTTCTCGATCGGATCGATACAGAATCCGCTGGACCGGCCATAGGTCGTCAACACCAGCTCGTCGCCTTCGCGCGCGCGGACGAAGCAGAGGCCACGCTGGCCGTCTTTCAACTGGCAGTAACGCGGGCACAGGTCGCACCGGATGCGCCCGTCATCCAGCCGATGCCAGTAACGCCCGGGAACGGTGTTATTGATCGAAGACAAAGGATCACCTTGCAATCAATGCGGCATTGACCCATTTAATTAGATAGTCCGTCGTCGGAGGTCTGACCATGACTCACATCAAAATGCCCGCGGTCGCCGGACTGTTTTATCCCGGCAGCGCAGTGGATTTGCGGCGAGATATCGACCATTACCTGCAAGTCGCGGACGTTGGCGACAATAAGCGCCCATTGGCACTGATCGCACCGCACGCGGGCTATGTCTACTCGGGTCCGGTGGCGGCCAACGCCTATGCCACCTTGCAGCCATGGGCCGCCGATATCAGGCGCGTCGTCGTCCTGGCGCCGTCGCACCGCGTGCCGTTTGCCGGCATCGCCCTCAGCAGCGCGGACAGCTTCCGCACGCCACTGGGCGACGTGCCGGTCGACAAGCAGGCCAACGAAGCTCTCGCCGGCCTGCCCGGTGTACACGTGTTCGACGCGGCGTTTGCCCAGGAACATGCGCTGGAGGTACAGCTGCCGTTCCTGCAGACGGTACTCGACAGGTTCACGCTGGTACCGCTGGTCATCGGCGACGCGGACAGCGACGATGTCCAGCGCGCCATCGAGACACTGCAGGACCAGGCCACCCTCATCGTCGTCAGTTCCGACCTCAGTCACTACCACGACTACCGCACCGCCCAAGTGCGCGACCGCGAGACGACGCGACTGATCGAGAACCTGCGCGACCGCGATATCGGCCCGCACGATGCCTGCGGCGCCTACCCGATTCGGGGCCTGTTGAAGAGCGCGAAGCACAATGGCTGGCGGGTCAAGACACTCGACCTGCGCAACAGCGGAGATACCGCCGGCGATCGCTCGCGGGTCGTGGGGTATGGTGCCTATGCCTTCTACTGAACCACTGGCGCCGGCGCAGCGCGCGACACTGATCCAGGTCGCGCGCCGTTCGATCGAGACCGGACTGCGTACCGGTCGGCCCTGGGTCGTGACACCGTCGGAGTTCCATCGCGACCTGAAGGCCGTGCGCGCCAGCTTCGTCACGCTGCAGATACGCGGCCAGTTGCGTGGATGCATCGGCCATCTCGAGGCCGTGCAGCCGCTGGTCGTCGATGTCGCCGAAAACGCCTTCGCCGCCGCGTTCCGCGACCCCCGCTTTGCACCGCTTGGCGAGGCCGAGTGGCCCAACGTGGAACTGCACCTGTCGATCCTGACCCGACCGGAACCGATGCATTTCAGCGACGAGGCCGACCTGGTCCGCCAGATCCGACCCGGCCAGGACGGCCTGATCCTGCAGGACGGGCCCAACCGTGGCACGTTCCTGCCATCGGTATGGGACAGCCTGCCGGATCCGCACGACTTCCTGACCCACCTGAAGCACAAGGCCGGGCTGGCCGCCAATCATTGGTCGGACACCATCGAGGTCTATCGCTACGGCACCGAGAGTTTCGGTGACGGGGATGTTGCCTAGTGGGCCATGCGGATAATTCTGTCACGCCTTACAGAATTATCCGCATGGCCCAGTACGATCAGAAACGGAACCCCGCCGACAGCAGCGGGCCGCTGAAATTGATGTCGTGGATGGCCTCGTTGCCATCGGCCTCCCACTCGAGATGCCGGTACGACAGCGACACCTCGCCCCAATCGAACCGGTAACCCACGCCGCCGGCGAGCTGCCACGTGACCTCGGATTCGCCGGTGCCGATATCGGCATGGTAGGTCGCGAACCACTTGTCGTTCAGGTTGCTGCGGCCGCGGAGGCCCACGACCAGGTCCCATGCCGACTGGTCGGCATTGACACTGACCGGCTGCGTCGCCGGCCCGACCGTGATCTGTCCGCGCAGGCTGGTATCCATCTCCAGGTAGCGCACACCACCGATCACATCGACGACGGAGGCGCCCGTGCGTGCGACCGTGTAACCACCGAGCAGGTTGAGGACCAGGCCCTTGACCTCGACCCTGCCCACGGTCTGTACGGGCACGCCGGGGCCGGGGCCCGGTGTCACCACGATCGTACTGCTGTTGCCGGCGCTGACGTCCATGTAAACGACGTCGCCGAGTATCGACCAATCGCCCTTGCGCGCCTCGAGGCTACCCATCAGGGCGAAGTCGAGGTTGCTGATCAGGTCATCGAAACCGATATCGATCGACGAGCCATTCGCCGTCGTGCCTTCGATACCGGCACCCCAGAGGTAGATCGAGCCGAGGTATCCCCATTCGTCGGCTGCATTGCCGGGTGCCGCCGCGACCGGCAGGCTGGTCAGCGCCGCCGTGAGACAGAGGATCGAACTGCGCCATGCCTTCTGGGCCATCGTTGCTTCTCCGTGTAGCGATGGGCGTATGACGCCACTTGGTGGCGGTGCAGTCAATAGGTTCGGGTCTGTTGGTTCTTGGTGCGCCATGTGCGGATTGGGGTTTGAATGCGCGCTGCGGCGCGGACCTTTCTAAAAGCGCTCGGCGGCAAATCCGGCGACTACATGCGCCTGAATGTGTAACCCATGTCCCTGAACCCGAGTGTTACGTATGTCTTTGACCTCTACACCCCACGGCTTGGTCTCCGCTGCGCTCCGACTGGCCTGCCCTACTCGGATACGCCAAGGGGATAGGGCACGCCCCGAAGTCGGCACCCAGGGTCCCGTTGACGCAGCCGAGCATCGCAGGGACAGACTGGATGAAGCGAGGACTGTCTGAGTGATCGGAGATCACGAGTTCCGCAGCGCCAGTCTGGCCCGAGAAGCGCAGGGAATCCCGTGTCGTAGACGCGGGGCTGCGTCGTCGGGCGCATTTCTTTTGGTTCGTTTTCTTTATGCGAGTAAAGAAAATGAACGTGGGCGCGCTCCACCGAGCGCTTTCAAGAACAAATGCGCGCCGCAGCGCGCGTTCAAAACCAGTCGCACGAAGCACAGCCAACAACAGGCCCAATGCGCCGAAACAGACGCAAATCAACCCATCACCGCTCCCATGTCACCCGGTTGCGGCCGTTTTCCTTCGACTGGTACAGCGCCCGGTCGGCCCGGTCGACCAGCGTCTCGAGCGGCTCACGTTCGCGGTACAGGGCGCCCCCAAGCGAAATCGTGACCTTGACCGGCTCGGGGAAACCGAGTTCTTCGGGCAACGCGATCTTCATCGCCGACACCTGCAGTCGGACGTTCTCGGCGACGGCAAAACAACCGGAGCGTGGCGTATCGCGCAGCAGGATCGCGAACTCTTCGCCGCCGTAGCGCGCAACGACATCAGCGCCGCGGACCGACTCCTTGATCTTGCCGGCGACAGCCTTCAACACTTCGTCGCCACCGAGGTGGCCATAGGTATCGTTGACCTTCTTGAAGAAGTCGATGTCGAGGATCAGCAGGCAGGGCTGGTGCGCGTCGTGTTCCGCCTGCTCCGGCAGTTGAGACAGCTCTTCCTGGAACGCCAGGCGATTGAAAAGGCCGGTCAGCGCATCGGAGCGCGCCTCCTCCTGCGAACGCGCGAGTTCGCTGCGGACCTGCTGCATCTCGACCGCCAGGGTGGAGAACTTCTGCTTCATCTGCGCACCGCGCTCGAGCGCCGAGTGGGTCGCCTGGACCGCGCGATCGATCAGCGCGTTCAGGCTCTCGGTCGACACGTCGTCATTCAGGCCGTCGGCGACGTCCTGCAGTTCAGACGAAAAACTGCTGTAGTGCTCGTCCGCCTGGTTGATGTGATGCATGAGTGTGTGTACGACCTGGCCCAGCGCGTTCTTTGCCGACGCCACCTTCTCGTTACGCTCCTCGAGGTAGCGCTCGTACAGGTCACGCATCTCGCTGTCGGAGATCGGCTCGTCGCGGCCGAGCAGGGCATCCATTTCCTCGCGCAGCTGCTGGTTGGATTCGGCAAGGTATTCGAACCAGACCGCGTAGTTGCAAGGCGTCATCGGGATCTTGTGGGCCGACATCCGCGGTATGGCATTGCGGACGATATCGACCGTCTGGTCGTAGCTTGGCATGGCGTTGGTTTGCGGCACGTTGGGGCCCCCTTCGATTAGAGAAGTTCTTGTTGGCGTCTTTCCCGGCATCTGTCAGGCACGAGCGCTCACACGGCGTTCGATCGTTCTGTCAGGACGATCGCCCGTCGCGTGTCTTCCCTGGAGACCCCGCAAGGGATCTTGCTCAACGGCCGACTCGCTCGCGCGAGCCGAACCGTCGAACCCGGTGGTCCTGGACGGACCGGCCGGGCTGTGCTCCCTGCAGCTCTGGCCCGACGCACATGGCATCGTTGCCGGCGGCAATTGTGTCGTTTGCGGCAGGTCTCGGCAGAGCATTAGCCGCAAACGGGAATTTGAATCATTTATTGCACGGGTGTGGTGCGTTTTCAAGCATTTGGCGAAGATAGTTCCTGCGCCGGTAAGCCCGGGAGCCCGTCGTTCACCGGACCGAGACCCTTCGTGTAATGCGCGACGCGCCCAACGTGGTAGCTGACACGGCGCAGCCAGCGCACGCTCTCGAGGCCACGGGTGCCGCCGGGCACGTCCACGTGCCCGCCCGCCACTTCGGCCATGATGCCCGCACGCAGGCCCTGGGCCTGGTCACGCATCTGCGCCGAGGCATCGCCGCTGACCGAGGCGGCGCGATCACGGTCGTGCGCCCGCAATGCCGTCGTCGTTGCCTGCAGGGCAAGAAGAAACCGCTGCGACGGGCCAACCAGCAGGGCGGTTTGCTGTAGCCGAAGACCACGCTCCGGCTCCTCGTCGCAGCGCTCGTGCAGGCGCTGCAAGTGATCGAGCAGGTTGATCGCCGCGGTCAGTCGACGCCAGTCCCCGGCCTGGCCCGGATGCAGGTGGATTCGGTCGACAAAGGCATGCACGGTGTCGAGCCGGCGGGCAACCTGTCGCAGGCCACCCGGCGCCGGCTGACGACCGCGCACCAGCTCGGCAACACTGTCGAGCAGCGTGTCGGTCAGCTGCTCCAGCACCAGTGCCACGTTGTCGAGCGCGACACCGGGAGTGCTCAGCAGCTGGCGGTCGAGGCGATCGACGAGGGGGTCGGCGGGCTCCGGCACCAGCCGGCACATCAGGGATCCGAATGCCCCGGCGAACGGCAGGATCAGCAGCACACCGAGCAGGTTGAACAGGCTGTGGAAACCGACCAGCACCAACTCGGCATCGAGTCGGGTCGAGGCCGGCGCGATCGATTCGACCAGCGCCGTGTAGGGTGTCAGCAACAGGAAGGCACCGATGCCGGTCAGCACGTTGTACACGACATGCGAGTAACCCGTGCGTCGGGTCTCGACCGATCCGCCAAGCGTCGCCAGCGCCGCGGTCACGGTCGTGCCAACGTCCATGCCGATGACCATGGCCGCGGCCTGCTCGAAACTGATCGCACCGGCATGCACGGCCGTGAGCGCAGTCGCCACACCGGCGCTCGACGACTGGGTGACGACGGTCACCGCGATGCCGATCAGAATCAGTTGCAGGCGGCCGGACAGGTCGTTGGGCGGGAAATGGGCAGGAGTCACGATCCCCTGGTACGCGGCCATGCCGTCCTGCAACTCGCCGATGCCGACGAAAACCAGGCCAAACCCCGCCAGCGCAAAGCCCAGGTGACGCAGCCGCCCCCGTCCGAACAGGCGCACCAGCGCCCCGACCAGGATCAGCGGCAGCAACAGGTTGCCGATCTGCAGCTTCAGCCCGAGCAGGGCGACCAGCCAGCCGGTGACGGTCGTGCCGAGATTGGCACCAAAGATCACGCCGAGTGCCTGCGTGAAAGTCAGCAGGCCGGCACTGACGAAACCGACCGCGGCGACCGTCGTCGCACTGGACGATTGCAGAATCGCCGTGGTCACGGTACCGGTCGCCGCACCGCGCCACGGACCGCCGGCAAGCCGGCCGAGCGCCCGGTTCATGAAGCCACCGGCCAGGCCCTGCAGGCCATCGGTCATGACGATCATGCCGACCAGGAACAGGCCGAGGCCACCGAGCAGCTGGAACAGATCGGTCGTCATGTCAACGATGATAGAACCAATCGCACCGACGCAGCGCGGTTCCGTGCGGCCGCTGGTATCGGCCTGCTCAGTCGGCGGTCAGGTCGGAGTCGGCATCGGCCGGCGGCTCGATCGCGTACTCACGCATCATGCGGCGCAGGCGCGGTCGCGAGATGCCGAGGATCTCGCAGGCCTCGCCGCGGTGCCAGCCGGTGGATTCGAGGACGCGCATGACGTGCTGGCGCTCCATGTCGGCGAGGCTGCCCAGGGGCTGCTCGACACCGCTCGGCGGGGGTGAGTAACGCGGCCGGCAAAATGCGCCGAGCTCGTCCGGCAGCTGGTCCGGGGTCAGCGTGTTGCCGGAGGCCAGCGCTGCCGCCTTCAGCAGCACGTTCTCCAGTTCGCGCACGTTGCCGGGCCAGGCGTAGCGTGCGAAACAGTCGAGCACCGCCTGGTCGATGTGACTGATGCTGCTGCGCAGGTCGCGGTTGATGCGCGCCAGCAGCGTCCGGACGAGGTCGTCGAGATCCTCGATACGGTCTCGCAGAGGTGGCAGGTCGATGGTGACGACACTGAGCCGGTAGAACAGGTCTTCGCGGAAGTGGCCTTCGCGTACGCGCCGGGCGAGGTCGACATTGGTCGCGGCGATGATGCGTGCGTCGGTGCTGCGCACGATCTTTGCACCGAGTGGCGCGAACTCCTTGTACTGCAGCACGCGCAGCAGCTTGGCCTGCATCGTCGGCGACATCTCGCCGATCTCGTCGAGGAAGATGGTACCGCCGGCGGCCAGCTCGAACTTGCCGGGCTGGCGGGTCACGGCGCCGGTAAACGCACCCTTCTCGTGACCGAACATGTCGGATTCGAGCAGGCTCTCGACGACCGCGGCGCAGTTGACGGCGACGAACGGGCCGTCGGCATGAGCACCGGCATTGTGGATCGCTCGCGCGACCAGTTCCTTGCCGGTGCCGCTTTCGCCGGTGATCAACACCGTCGTGCTGCTGCGTGCGACCAGGCCGATGGTCTTGAACACCTCCTTCATCGCGCGACTGCGGCCGACCATGTCGAACCGGCCGCCGGCCCGCGCCTCGGTCTCGACCAACCGGCCCGCCTGGGACGCGGCGAGCAGTCGTTCGACCGCGGCATCGAGTTCGTCGATATCCACCGGCTTGTGGATGTAGTCCTCGGCGCCCTGCTGCATGGCCTCGATCGTCGTCTCCATGTCGTGAAACGCCGTGATCATGACCACGCGTGGCGCCGGCGACAGCTGCTTCAGGTCCGGCAGCAGTTCCAGGCCGGACCGGCCCGGCATTCGGATATCCAGGATGACCAGGTCGGGCGCCTGTTCGCATGCCACCGCCAGGCCGGTTTCGGCATCGTGCGCGATCTCGGTCTCGTAGCCCTGCGAACGCAGGTGCAACTGCAGCGTGCGGGCGCCGGCGCGGTCGTCGTCGATGACCAGGATCCGGCTCACGCGACCACCCGCCCCGGCACGGACTCGTCGACACCCCCGACGAGGGCCGGGATCACCGGCAGCGTCAACTCGGCACAGGTGCCGCGCGGCTCGTTGTCGAGCATGCGCACGCGACCACCGTGCAGGTCCGCGATCTGGCGCACGATGGCGAGGCCCAGGCCGGTGCCCTTGGTCCGGGTCGTGAAGAACGGCTCGAACAGGTTGTCGCGTATCGCCGCTTCGATGCCGGCCCCGCTGTCGCAGACCTGGAAACGGATGCGGTTGCCGCCACCGTCGAGTACCAGTCCGGCGCGTACCGTGACATGGCGTTCGTCCCGGGGAAGCTCGGCCACGGCCTGGAACGCATTGACCAGCAGGTTCGACAGCAACTGGCGCAGCTTGGACGGGTCGCCCGCGAACGTCGGCAGGCCCGAATCACACCTGACCTCGACGTGCACGCCGTACTCGGCAATGCGCCGACGCACCGTGCCGATGACGCCGGCGATCAGCTTGTCGGCCTCGAGCCAGGCGGTCTTCAACTCACCCGGACGCGAGTAGGTCAGCATGTCGTTGATGATGTCTTCCATGTAGTGGACCTGCTCCTGCCCGATCGTCGCCAACTCGCGGCCTTCGCCCGACTGGGCCTGCTTGCCGAGGATCTGCACGGCCATCTTCACCGACGACAAGGGGTTACGCAGGTCGTGCGCCAGCATCGTCGACATCTGGCCCATCGCTGCCAGCGCCTGGGTGCGGGCGAGTTCGCGGTTGCGGGCGTCGACTTCCTGTTCGAGTCGTTTGCGCTCGGTGATGTCTTCCTTGACGGCGAGAAAATGACTGATGTCCCCACTCGCGTCGCGCAGCGCCGATATCGCGGCTGCCTCCCAGTACAGGCTGCCGTCCTTGCGCCGGTTGTGGAACTCGCCGCGCCATTCGCCGCCACTTTTGATTGCCGTCCACAGCGCCTGGTAGTCGGTGTCGGGCGTCTCGCCCGATTTCAGGAAACGCGGGTTCTGGCCCTGGACCTCGTCGAAGGTGTAACCGCTGACCTCGGTGAACTTGCGGTTCACGTATTCGATCTCGCCCGCCCGGTTGGTGATGACGACAATCGCCGGGCTCTGTTCGACCGCCTGCGACAACTTTCGTACCTGCTCCTCGGCCCGGCGCCGCTCGGTTACGTCCTCGCCGATACCGGTCAGGCCGATGACCCGGCCGGCGGCGTCGGTCGTCAGCGAGTTGTTCCAGGCGATTAGCCGGTGCTGGCCGTCGCGGGTGCAGATCTCGCCCTCGAAGTGAGGCGGGAACTGGCCCTGCTCGGCGAGCTTGCGAAAGATGTGGTCAATTCCGGCACGCTGGTCCTGCGGCACGAAACGCTCGGTCCAGCGCTCGCCGATGATCTCGTCGCGGCGCCAGCCGGTCAGTTCGAGCAGGTAGTGATTGCAGAAGGTCAGACGGCCGTGCACGTCGACCATCAGCGCGACCAGGCCGATATCCTCCAGCGTGCGCCGGAAACGCTGCTCGTAGGCGTGCTGGGCCTCGGCGGCGCGACGGTGCCGGTTGGTGCTGGCGAGCAGGTAGGAGAGCAGGGCGAGCAGTCCGAACACGCCCAGGTAAAGGCCGACATGACGCTGGATGAAGGCGCCCAGCCCAAGCGACGCGGTATCGAGCCGCGTTTGCGCGACGACCTTCCACGTGTCGCTCTGGTTGGCCGGCACCATTCCGGGCCCCAGCGCCGTCGCCGCCTCGATGGCCGGGCGCACCGTGGCGAACGTGAACAGGCCGGTGGCGGTCGTGAACTGGCCTTCTTCCGCGGACGCGATTTGACGCCATGCCGACGGGAAGCGCCGGGCGAAATTGTCCGGTCGATCGAACATGAAACCCCAGCTCTCGCCCGGGCGCGGGCTGCTGAGCCAGAATCCCTCCGCGTTCAGCAACTGCACGTGGTCGGCGATGTTGGCAGCCGCCTGGCGGAAACGCTCGAGCAACCGGTCACCGAGGTAATTCAGCACCACCAGGCCCTGGTGCCGTCCGGTTTCGTCGATGACCGGCGTCGCGAAACGCAACACCGGTTTCAGCGGCCGCTCGACCTCGCCATCCTCGACGTTCAGGTCGAGCGGCGACAGGTAGACCTGGCCGCTCTCCATGCCGAGTGCCTGGCGAACGTAGTAACGGCCCGACTTGTCCTGCAGCCGCGCGGCCTCGACCAGCACCGGCTCGCCATCGCCGAGGTTGATGCGGACCGCCTCGCGCCCGCCGACGTCGATGAAACGGATCTGGTCGTAGATGCCCTTCTCGCGCGCGAAGGTCAGGAAGACCTGCTCCAGGTAGCGTCGCCGGCCCTCGGCAAAGGCCGGGTCGAAGCTCAGGCGCTCGAGCAGTCGCCGGATGAACATCAGGTCGGTCGTGACCGACGCAATGTCCGCACCGAGGGCGCGGCGGGCCAGCTCGACGTTCAGCGACTCGGTGGTGTCGCGGCGGGTACTCTCGGCGCGGTAATCGATGTAGAAATGCATCACGACGACCGCGCCGAGCAGCAGTGTCAGCGCGACCAGCATGCCACCGAACATCGGCCACACGCTGGCTTGCCGGGATTGCGCGTTGTCGAACTCGTTCACGTGGCGATTGGCCCGTTCAGTCGGCGTCGTAAAGCCCAAGTGTAATCGACATCGCTCGGCCGGGCGGTGACCGCACAAATCGCGTGACTTTCGGTGCTGCGATCCTGCCGCCCTATCTGGGACAATCGCGCGAAGACTGATCAACGGGGAAACAGCGATGAAGCGATTTCTGCTCGGTGTCCTGCTTGGACTGGTGCTCGGTGTACCTGCAGGTTTTGCGATCGGGATCTTCGCGTTTCCGTACCTGTTCCCGCCCCCGCCGGTCAACGAAACGGTTGCCGACAGCGCGACCCGCGTGCGCGTCGCAACCGGCACCTTCATCCATGCCGACCCATCCGATCCGGTGCACTACGGCAGCGGCGGCGTGACCGTCTACGACGACCTGCTGCATCTGGAGAGCGATTTCAACGTCGGGCCGGGGCCGAAGTACCACGTTTACCTGGTGCCGGAGGCCGACGTGACACCCGACACCGCGGTGGCCGACAGCATGTTCGTCGACCTGGGTCGCCTGAAGGCCTTTTCCGGCAGCCAGAACTACGCGATTCCGGCAGGGATCGATCACCGCAGGTACGGCAGTGTCGTCATCTGGTGCGAACAGTTCGGTGTGCTGATCTCACCGGCACGACTCGCTTTCGCACCCTGACCGCGGTCACGACGGCAGTTCGCCCGATCGTGGGACCTCACCGTTCCCCGCGCCGCGCCGCGCCGAGCCGATAAGCCAGGTACAGCAGCAGCGACGCCACGGGCAGACAATACAGGTAGATCAACAGGGTTGAATCGGCCAGGCCATGTTGCGGGCGTTTCACGTGCTGCTCGGTCACGATGACGGCGGCAACCTCGCCGGCCACGGCGTGGGTGTGGCAGCCGAGGCAGTCGCCGCGAAAACGTACCGGCAAGACCGAGCGCCGCAGGCCGTCGGCGCGCCATCCGGTCGAGCCGACACCTTCGCGCAGCGCCCGTGACACCTCGGGCTCGCTCCTGTAGTGCCCGCTATGGGCCAGGTCACCGTACTGCTCCACCAGGGCGTTGCCACGCACCACGTAAAGGCTGTGATCGCGCAGCCGTTCCTCCAGGCGGAGGATGGTGTTGTGCAGAACGTCGGCGCCACCGCCCGCGCGCATGACACCGTACAGCGATTCGAACACCAGTTCCGTCACCACCGCCTGGCGCGCCTCGAGCCGGTGCTGCTGCGCCAGTTTCCAGACCGTGTGCTCGATGACGAAGTACAACCCGGCGCCTGCCAACAGCGATACCACGAGCAGGGTCTTGGCGAAGCCGCGTGCGCGCCGGGTGCCGGTGGCCTTGCCCATCAGGCCTGACCACCGAGCGGGACCTTGCGTGCAGCACCAGGCGACGGCCCGGTGGTCGGTTCGACCAGGGCGGCGTCGCGGTACTCCCGGACCAGGATGCCGTGCTTGCCCGAGCGCTTGACCTCGTACATCAACAGGTCGGCCAGTTTCAGCACCTTGACCGGGTCGACATCGTCGGCCGAGGCGATGACGACCACGCCGATGCTGGAACCGACATCGGCCTGAACGCCCACCTCCGCGATCGCCACGTCGATGGCGCCGCGCATGCGCCCGGCGATTAGACCGGCCTGGCCGGCATCACCGTGCTCGCCGAGCAGGACGAACTCGTCGCCGGCGAGCCGGGCAAAAGTGTCGGTCACCCGCTTGCAGGCGGAGACGTGACGCGCCACTGCCTGCAGCAGCGCATCACCACGATCGTGCCCCTGCTGGTCGTTGACCTGTTTGAAGTTGTCGATGTCGACAAACGCGACCATCGGGAAGGTGCGATCGCGCCGCGCACGCTCGATGGCCAGGCCGAGGCGGTCGAGAAGCAACAGGCGGTTTGGTAGGCCGGTCAAGGTATCGTGCGTCGCGAGGTCGTAAGCGCGGGCCTCTTCCTCGCGCGACGCGGCCACCTCGCGCTGCAGGCGCTGGTTGCGAATCATGTGGAACAGCACCAATCCGAAAAGCAGTGCGACCACGGCCATGATCCAGCCGAAGTAGGGCGACAACTGCCGCCAGTCGACTTCCTGCTCGTTGATGTCGAACACGAAGTCATCGATGTCTACCGGCGTATGCACCAGCCCCAGGCGCACCAGCTGGTCCTGGATCTTGAGCCAGCGCAGCGGGTTCATGTGGCCGATCTTGACCAGGTCGGGCATGACGAGGTCGCGGATCGCGTTGGCCTCGAAGCGCAGGTGATCGGGGCTCTTGTCCGGCGCGTAGTGCCGCGTGATCTCTATCGCCTCGCGCGGGTGCTCGAGCGCGAACTGCCAACCGCGCAGACTCGCTCGGGTGAATGCGCGAACCTTGTCGGGGTGCTGCCGGGTCATCTGCTCGCGGGTGAACAGGACGTCGCTATAGAACTGGATCCCGTAGCTCGCCGGGTCGATCACGCGGTACGGAATGTTGCGCTTTTCCAGCAGGTACGGCTCGTTCGAGATGTAACCGTTGAACACCTCGGTCTTGCCGTCGACGAGGTCGTCGATACGGTGACTCGAATCGAGTCGCTCTATGCTTTCGTCGAGCCCGAGCTGGTCGAGCAGCGCCACCAGGGCCAGGCTGCCGTAATCCGGCAGCAGCATGATCTTGCGGCCTGCCAGGTCGCGGGCGTCGTCGATGTCGCTGTCTTCGAGCATGATGAAGCGCATCGCCGACTTCTGGAAGATCGCGGCCAGCGCCTGCACCGGCTTGCCGAGCGAACGCGCCTTGAGCAGGCCGCTGTTGTCGATGCCGAAATCGGCACGGCCACCGACCACCTCGGATACGGGCGAGATGCCCGGTGCGCCGGCGCGTATCTCTACGTCGAGGCCGGCATCCGCGTAATAGCCGAGTTCCCTGGCGACGTAGTAGCCGGCAAACTGGAACTGGTGGAACCAGCGCAGCTGCAAAACGACGGTACGGTCCTGCGCCTGCGCCTGCGCCGCACCAACGGCACAACCCAGCAGGACCAGGGCCAACACCCCGTTTGTCAGACTCCGTAGCACCTGGAAGTTTCCGTTCGCAGCTGTCGATGCCATCCACCAAGACACGATCAGAAATAGAATCGGCCGGCACCGGACAAAACTTGAGGGTGCCTCTAAATAGTCCTGGGTGCGCAGATTGGG
>JAGRGW010000221.1:368-3565 GCA_020445315.1 Gammaproteobacteria bacterium | reverse complement strand
CCACAGCGCGACGAAGAACACGCGACGTTTCTGCACGAAGAGATGGCCGCGTTCGCTGCCGCCGTTGACGATCCGACGGACAGGGACGAAGCGGAAGACGCGACGATCATCGACGCGCCGCGTCCTCGCTACAGCATTCCTTTCTTGCATCGCAGGGGGTAGCCGCCATGTGGGTATTCGGACTGATTGCAGGCATCGTCGTCATCTGGGCCCTGGCCTACCGGGGCGCCGGCACCGGCGTCTGGATCGCGGCCGCCACGGCCGCCCTCGTGATCTCGACCGTCGCCACGCCGTTGGCCTGGTACGTCGCAACACCTCTCTGGCTGCTGACCTCGGCCCTGGTCCTGTTGCTCGGCGTGCCCGCCGTGCGCCGGCGTTACGTTACCGCGCCGCTGCTGCGACAATTCCGCAAGGTGATGCCGCCGATGTCGCCGACCGAGCAGGAGGCGCTCGATGCCGGCAGCGTCTGGTGGGACGCCGAACTGTTCAGCGGCAAACCGGACTGGCAGCGACTGCTCAACCTGCCCAGGCCACACCTGGGCCGTGCGGAACAGTCCTTCCTCGACAACGAGACCGAGCAGCTGTGCCACCTGCTCGACGACTGGCAGATCACGCACGAAGACCGTGACCTGTCGCCGGAGGCCTGGCGCTACATCCGCGAACAGGGATTCTTCGGTCTGATCATCCCTGAGGCGTTCGGCGGCAAGGGCTTCTCGGCGCTGGCGCATTCCGAGATCGTCATGAAGCTGGCCAGTCGCAGCATCACCGCCGCGGTCACTGTCATGGTGCCGAATTCGCTTGGCCCCGGGAAACTGCTGCTGCACTACGGCACGCGCGAGCAGAAGGACTATTACCTGCCGCGCCTGGCGCGCGGTGAAGAGATCCCGTGCTTTGCGCTGACCGGTCCCGATGCCGGTAGCGACGCCGGGGCGATACCCGACCGCGGCGAGGTCTGTTTCGGCAACTGGCAGGGTGCCCGTGTGCTCGGGGTCAGGCTGAACTGGGACAAGCGTTACATCACGCTGGGGCCGGTCTGCACACTGATTGGCCTGGCTTTCAAGCTGTACGACCCGCAGCACCTGCTCGGAGAAGAGGAGGACCGCGGCGTCACGCTGGCGCTGGTCCCGCGCGACACCGAAGGCGTGTCGATCGGCGAACGCCACGTGCCACTGGACATCCCGTTCCAGAACGGGCCCAACCAGGGCAAGGACGTGTTCATCCCGCTGACGCAGCTGATCGGCGGTGCCGAGCGGATCGGCCAGGGTTGGCGCATGCTGGTCGAATGCCTGGCCGAGGGACGCGGCATCTCGCTGCCGGCCCTGAGCGTCGGCGCCGGCAAGACCGTCAGTCGCTTCACCGGCGCCTACGCCGCGATCCGTCGGCAGTTCAACATGCCGATCGGGCAGTTCGAGGGCATCGAGCAGCCGCTGGCGCGTATTGCCGCCCTGACCTACCAGATGGATGCCGCGCGCCTGTTGACGCTCGGTGGGCTGGATATCGGTGAAAAACCGTCCGTCATCTCGGCAATCGTCAAGTATCACCTGACCGAGAAGTACCGGCGCTGCGTCAACGACGCGATGGACATCCAGGGCGGTAGCGGTATCTGCCTCGGTCCGTCGAACCTCGTTGGCCGCGCCTACCAGGCGATCCCGATTGCGATCACCGTCGAGGGCGCGAATATCCTGACCCGGTCGATGATCATCTTCGGCCAGGGCGCGATTCGCTGTCATCCGTGGGTGCTGAAGGAATTCCAGGCCGCGCAGAACGGCGACCGCCAGCGCGGGCTGGTCGATTTCGATCATGCCCTGTTCGGTCACGTCGGCTTCATTCTCGGCAATGTGGCGCGCAGCCTGTTCCTGGGCCTGACGCGTGGCCGCCTGTCGCACGCGCCGGCAAGCGACAGCCCGACCCGCCGCTACTTCCAGCAGCTCAACTGGATGAGCGCCGGTTTCGCGCTGACCGCCGATGTCGCGATGATGACACTGGGCGGTTCGCTGAAACGCAAGGAACGGCTGTCGGCGCGACTCGGCGACATCCTCAGCGAGTTGTACCTGACCTCGGCGGTGTTGAAGCACTTCGACGATCAGGGCCGGCCGGCTGCCGACCTGCCGCTGGTGCGCTGGGCCTGCGATACGTCGCTTTACCGGATGCAGGAGTGCTTCCGCCTCTTGTTCCGCAACCTGCCGCTGCGGCCGCTCGCCTGGCTGCTGCGCCTGGTGATTTTCCCGACCGGCGCACCCTACACCGCACCGCGCGACCGCACCGATCACGAGGCTGCCCAGGTGCTGCTGCACCCCGGTGAGGCCCGTGACCGACTGACTGCCGGCATCTTCACCAGCAACGATCCGGCACTGCGGCAGGGCCAGCTCGAACTGGCCTTCGCCCAGGCCGCGCGGGTCAAGCCGATCGAGAAGACGCTGCGTGCCGCGCGGCGGGCGGGCCTGCTGCAGAGCCGGGACTATGCCGCACAGATCGAAGAGGCCGTGCAGGAAGGGGTGATCTCGACTGAGGACGCCGATGCCCTCAGGGTCATGATCGACCTGCGCCGCGCGGTGGTCAGGGTCGACAGCTTCGAGCACTACGGCAAGCGGCACGCGCTACAGGGCTTGCGCGGTGACCGGGCGCGTATCTACGCGGTGAAGACGCCGCACGCATAGCGACCGAATGGATAACAAGCGGGGCCGATACGATCGACTCGGAATGGAGGAGAGCACCATGACAGCAGACATACTGTCGCCCGGCAAAGGCCGACTGGGCAGTCGCGCGGTCTACGTCGTCGACGGCGCGCGCACACCGTTCCTGAGGGCGCGCGGCGGCCCAGGGCCGTTCCGCGCCAGCGACCTCGCCGTTGCCGCTGCGCGCGCCCTGCTGACGCGCCTGGGGCTGGATGGCGACCGGCTCGACCAGGTCCTGCTCGGCTGTGTTTCGTCGGGTCCCGACGAGGCCAACATCGCCCGTGTTGTCGCCCTGCGGCTGGGATGCAGCGAGCGCGTGCCGGCCTGGACGGTGCAGCGCAACTGTGCATCAGGCATGCAGGCCCTCGACAGCGCCGCCCTCGAGATCGCCAGCGGACGCAGTGATCTCGTGCTCGCCGGTGGCACCGAGTCGATGAGTCATCACCCGGTGCTGTTCAACCGGCTGATGGTCGCGTGGCTTGGACAGTGGTCGCAGGCGCGTTCGATCAGCGCGCGCGGGCG
>JAGRGW010000221.1:0-216 GCA_020445315.1 Gammaproteobacteria bacterium | reverse complement strand
CACCAGCGCCTGTCGCAGGCGGTCGACGACGGGCGGCTGGACGAGATCGAACCGCTGTACGACAGCGACGGCAATGTCTATGAACACGACGACGGCCTGCGCGCCGACGCGTCGCTGGAAAAACTCGCGAAGTTGCGGCCGGTGTTCGACCGCCCCGTCGGCCGCGTGACCGCCGGCAACAGCGCCCAGGTCACCGACGGCGCGGCTGCGCTGCTG
>JAGRGW010000220.1 GCA_020445315.1 Gammaproteobacteria bacterium | reverse complement strand
TCGCGTGTTCTTCGTCGCGCTGTGGTGTCAGCACCGGCGGCGGGACGAAGCGATGCCGCTCGTCGTTGTAGATGTCCTCGTTGCTCCACGGCAGACGGTGGTAGAGACCGACGTCGTTGAGACCGAGGTACGGGTACTTGATGATCGAGAAATAAGGCGAGTAGTCGAAGTCGCGCGGCGCGAACAGGCGCGGATTGCGCTTGAAGAATCGAACGCTGCCGTCCTCGGCGCGGTCGATGAACGGCAGGATCGGGAAATCGACCGCCCCGAACGCCTCGGCCAGCAGCGTCGAGCAAACGGTGCGCGTGGGTTTGCCCGCGTTGTGCTCGAACAGGCTCGAGCGCCAGCGTCGCGGAAGGAACGACCAGGGAAAGAAGAACCGCGCCAGGTCCAGGATCTGGCGCACATCGTAATCCCAGCCAAGGTGCTTGGCCGAATAGGCGATCACGGCCTCGGCATCGTGCGGCGAAAGACCGCTGGGCCGGCAGATGCGCAGATGATCCTCACGGTAATCAGACAGCGGCGAGATGATCGTACCGCGGCCCATCAGGGCCTCGAGCACCAGCTGGTCCTCGGGGTCGCCGTCGTAGTGGTACTCGATGACGGCGCGCAGGTCCGGGTCCTTCAGGTCGTAGATGCGCCCGATGTACAGCGCCGAATGGCTCCACGGGCTCTGCGTGATGATCTTGATGACCTCGGAGACCCGGCTGCGACCCTCGACCAGGATCACGTCACCGATACGCAGTTCGAAACCCAGGCGATTGAAGTCGCACAGCGGCGTCGGGGAGGGTGGACCCTCCCTCGTCAGCCAGTCCGTGGCCTTGTCATACAGCCATCTGAGTAGATCGCGCATTGCCAAGGGGCCTCAAACTCGTATTCTCCCGAGTATAGACCGCATCCGGCAAGCTTTTGTTTCAACAAACGAAATAGGAGTTTTATACTATTTGTAATTTGCACTAAATACGAATAGTTTATATTTTTAAAACATATGGTTATGCCTATTTTCTTAGCGATTGGATCGTTTGACTAATTATCTCTATAGTACACTGCAGCACCCGCTCAGGCGTATAAAAATGGGGTGACAGGCGGATGCCACCGGCCCGCGGCGAGCAGATCACGTTACGTACGCTCAGTGCCGCGTGCAGGTCGCTGCCGCTGCAAGCCGGATGGCGAAACGTAAGAATGCCGGCGCGCTTACCGGGCTCGGACGGCGAAAGGATCTCGATACCGTCGATGGCCCGGAGGCCGTGCTCGAGCAACGAGATGTTCTGTTCCAGCAGTGCCGCCACGCGCTCCATGCCGATCTCCTCGAACAGGCCCAGGCTGGCATCCATGCCGTGGATGCCGAGCATGTTGGGCGTACCGGCCTCGAAGCGCCGCGCCGTCGGCGCCACCTCCCAGTCGTCGCGCTCAAAGCCGTATGGCGAGGCACGCATCGCCCAGCCGTACTGGTGCAACCGGACCTGGTCGCGCAGCGAGGGCCGGCAATACAGGAAACCCTGACCCTCGGGAGACAACAGCCACTTGTGGCCACCGCAGGTGATGAAATCGGCGCGAACGGCTTCCTGATCGAACGGCACGGCGCCGAGACTCTGGATGACATCGACCGACAACAGCACGCCGCGTTCCCGGCAGGCGCCGGCAAGCCGTGCCATGTCGAAGCGGTAACCGGTGGCAAAGTGCACGGTGCTGATGGCGAGCAGGCGGGCGGCCGGCTCCAGCGCATCGATCAGCGCCTGCTCCGGATCGACGGCACTCAGGGCATCGACGGCGCGGTATTGCACGCCCCGATCGGCCAGGGCCTGCCACGCCATCTGGTTGGAGCAGAAGTCGCCGTGCAGGCCGACGACGACGTCCCCGTCCGCCCACGCCAGACCCTGGCTGATGATCGACAGGCCTTCCGAGGTGTTCTTGACCAGCGCGATGTCGTCCGCGCTGTCGACGTTGACCAGTCGCGCCAGGCGTTCACGCAGACGCGCCTCGGTCTGCAACCAGTCCGGGTAGTCGCTGCCGCCACGCTGCATGACCTGCTGGGCGAAGTTGGCCACGACCTGTGCGGTTCGCCGGGGCCACGGGCCGATCGCCGCATGATTGAGGTAACAGAGGTCGGGGTCGAGCGGGAATTCGCCGGGAAGATAGAGCATGGGGCCTGCAAATCTGGTGAGGTTGTTCAAGGCACGCTAACCGACGCCCGGGTATCGACGCAACGCGACTGTTCACGCGTCGGCAAGACTGGTAGCGTGCAGGCGTAAGACCCGCAAACGCGCGAGAAACTGCCGCATGCACACCGATCCGCAACTGCTGCTGCGTCGCCTGTTCGATGCGGCAGTTGCATCGGCCCAGGCCGATGTCTGTATCCCACGGTTCCTGCCTTCCAGGCCGACCGGTCGCACAATCGTCATCGGCGCCGGCAAGGCCTCCGCGGCGATGGCGCGTGCGTTCGAGCAGCACTGGGACGGACCGCTCGAAGGCCTCGTCGTCACGCGCTATGGCTATGCCGTCGCCTGCGACAACATCGAGATCCTCGAGGCCGCCCACCCGGTACCGGACCAGGCGGGACTCGATGCGGCCAAAAGGATTCTCGATTACGTCAGCGACCTCGCCGAAGACGACCTCGTCGTGTGCCTGATCTCCGGCGGCGGTTCGGCGCTGCTGCCGTTGCCATTGGCAGGGCTCGACCTGGCCGACAAGCAGGCCGTCAACCGTGCCCTGTTGGCCTGTGGCGCATCGATCAGCGAGATGAACTGCGTACGACGGCACCTGTCGGCGATCAAGGGAGGCCGACTCGCGGCGGCCTGCCATCCGGCGCGCGTGGTCAACCTGTTGATATCCGACGTGCCCGGCGACGACCCCAACGACATCGCGTCCGGCCCGACCGTTGCCGACCCGACCGATTGCGCCGCTGCGCTGGCGATCGTCGATCGCTACGGTATCGCGTTGCCGGCGCACGTGCGCGAAGTGCTGGAGAGCGGACGCGGTGAGACCGTCAAACCGGACGACCCGCGCATGCGTGACGTGACGACACACCTCGTGGCGACGCCGCAGATGGCGCTCGAGGCCGCCGCGGACGTCGCCCGCGAAGCGGGGCTGGACGTTCACAATCTCGGCGACGCGATCGAGGGCGAGGCCAGCGATGTTGGCAAGGTCATGGCCGGCATTACGCGACAGGTGGCCGAACGCGACATGCCTTTTCGCAGGCCGTGCGTGTTGCTGTCCGGTGGGGAGACCACGGTGACACTGCGCGGCGACGGTCGCGGGGGGCGAAATGTCGAGTTCCTGCTGTCGCTGGCGGTGGCGTTGAAGGGACGGGCCGATATCTATGCGCTGGCCGGCGATACCGATGGCGTCGACGGCGTCGAAGAGATCGCCGGCGGCATCATGACGCCGACGACCCTGGCGCGCGCCTGGCAACTCGGAATCAACCCGGCCGAGTCGCTGCGCAACAATGACGGCCATGGCTTCTTCCAGGCACTCGGAGACTCGGTCATTACCGGTCCGACGATGACGAACGTCAACGACTTCCGGGCCATACTGGTGACCTGACGACTTCCTCGCCTGGGCTCGCCACGTCCCGGACCGGGCCTCGCAATGGCGACAAAAACCCCGTCTACCGCGGTGCTGTCATCGCCGGAACAATCCGTGCACACTGCCTGTCCGAAACCACGCCTGGATCAAGAAAACAAACGACTGCATGAACAACTCGGAAATGGCCACACACACCACCGGCGCCGGCGAGCAATCGGCACTGGTCGATCAATTCGCAGCCCTCAGGCAGGCAATCGAACGGCAGATACTGGGCCAGCCGGAACTCGTCGAGCGGTTGCTCATCGCCCTGCTGGCCGACGGCCACCTGCTGGTCGAGGGCGCGCCCGGGCTGGCCAAGACACGGGCGGTCAAGGCCCTGGCCGGCGGCATCGAGGGGGATTTCCATCGCGTCCAGTTCACACCGGACCTGTTGCCCGCCGACCTGACCGGCACCGAGATCTACCGCCCGCAGGACGGCTCTTTCCATTTCGACAGGGGGCCACTGTTTCATAACCTTTTGCTGGCCGACGAGGTCAACCGCGCACCGGCCAAGGTACAGTCGGCCCTGCTCGAGGCGATGGGCGAACGCCAGATCACGGTGGGACGCGAGACCTACCGCCTGCCGGACCTGTTCCTGGTCATGGCGACACAGAACCCGATCGAGCA
>JAGRGW010000219.1 GCA_020445315.1 Gammaproteobacteria bacterium | reverse complement strand
CCGTGTTCCTGCTCGCCTCGCTGATACCGCTCGGCCTGGCCGTCGAGACGTCAGGTACCGCCAAGTGGATCGCCGAACAGACCCTCGCCGTCGTCGGCGACATGCCGATCTGGGTCATCCAGGGCGCGGTTGCGGTCCTCGCGACCTTCTTCACGTTGGTCATGTCCAACGTCGGTGCGACCGTGTTGCTGGTCCCGCTGGCGGTCAATATCGCCATCGGCGCAGGCGCCAGCCCGGCACTGTTCGCACTGACCGTCGCACTGGCCACGTCGAACTCCTTCCTGATCCCGACCCACCAGGTCAACGCGCTGATCATGGGCCCGGGCGGCTACCGCGTGCCGGACTTCATGCGCGCAGGCGGCATCATGACCATCCTGTTCCTGGTCGTGATGATGTCGATGCTCAACCTGATTTACTGACCGTTCGGGCAGGCAAGAACCCGCGGGGCGGATCGGCCGTCGATCGACCGTCCCGCCCCCCTCAATCGCCCCGTTTCGCCTGGAGCGCGACATCATGCTGTACCTGAAAACCACCCCGCGCAACGCCATGCAGGCGTTGCTGACCTGCCTGCTCGCCTGCATGGCGCTGCTCCCGGTTCCCGCCTTCGCCATGGGCAGCGGCACGACGCTCGATCTGACCGGGCACTGGGCCGGGTACCTCGGCATTGCCATCTTCGTCGTCGCCTACCTGATCGTCATGGCCGAGGAATATACCGACCTGCGCAAGTCGAAACCCGTCATTATCGCGGCCGGCGCCATGTGGGCGATCATCGCCTGGGTCTACCGGGATCACGGCATGGACGGCGCAGCCGGGCAGGCGATCAGGCACAACCTGCTCGAGTACGCGGAACTGATGCTGTTCCTGCTGGTGGCGATGACGTATGTCAACGCGATGCAGGAGCTCAACGTCTTCGCCGCACTGCGTTCGCGTCTGGTCAAGAGCGGTTTCGGTTTCCGTGCGCTGTTCTGGATCACCGGCCTGCTCGCGTTCGTGATCTCACCGATCGCGGACAACCTGACGACCGCGCTGTTGATGTGTGCCGTGGTCATGGCGGTCGGCGGTGGAAACCCACGCTTCGTGCTGCTGTCCTGCATCAACATCGTTGTCGCCGCCAACGCCGGCGGCGCGTTCAGTCCGTTCGGCGACATCACGACACTGATGGTCTGGCAGAAGGGGATCGTGCAGTTCGGCGAGTTCTTCGCCCTGTTCCTGCCCGCCCTGGTCAACTTCGCCGTTCCGGCCGCGCTGATGCATTTTGCCATCCCCAACGAAAAACCCGCGGCCGTCGAACAGGTCACCTGCGTCGACCGGGGCGGTCGCCGCATCATCCTGCTGTTCCTGTTGACGATCGTGACCGCCGTGTCGTTTCACAGCGTCCTGCACCTGCCGCCGGTCATCGGCATGCTGACCGGCATGGGCTACCTGGGGCTGTTCGGTTTCTACCTGAAGAAGACGCCGGGACGCGCCACGCCGAGGCCGCACTGCCAGAATCACGGCAACGACGGCGAGATCGGCGACATGGTGCCGTTCGATGTCTTCCGCCCGGTCGCCCGCGCCGAGTGGGACACCCTGTTCTTCTTCTACGGGGTAGTCGCCTGCGTCGGCGCGCTCGGCTTCATGGGCTATCTCGCCCTGTCATCGGAGCTGATGTACGCGCAATGGGGACCGACACCGGCCAATATCACGGTCGGCGTGTTGTCGGCGATCGTCGACAACATCCCGATCATGTTCGCCGTGCTGTCGATGGAGCCCGACATGTCACTCGGCCAGTGGCTGCTGGTCACCCTGACCGCCGGTGTCGGCGGCTCGCTGCTGTCGATCGGCTCCGCGGCCGGGGTTGCCCTGATGGGGCAGGCGCGCGGCGCCTACACCTTTTTCGGGCACCTGAAATGGAGCTGGGCGATCGCACTCGGGTACGCCGCCAGTATCGCGACCCACTTCTGGCTCAATTCGCACCTCTTCTGAGCACGCAGCACCGGCCCGGCCCAGCGCTCCGGTCCGGGGGCACTCGACCGGCAAATCGCCGGGAGCGACAATTGCAGCGGGATGTGCCAAGGTTGCGCGAAAAGCGACCGGCGGGGTAAGCCACACCCCTCGCATCGTGTCCGCCGGACTTGCACGATAATTGCAGCACGAAGATTCGGACACACCGTCTTTCAGAACACCTGCGGAGAACAAGCGCCTATGTCCTGCGATATCGCCGTTTACGGTCTCGGCGTCATGGGAAGCAACATTGCGCTGAATTTCGCCGACCACGGCCTGCAGGTTGCCGTGTACAACCGTACGCCGTCGGTGACCCGGGAATTCGTCGACAACCTGGCGGCAGACCAGGCGATTACTGCCTGTTACTCGGTCGAGGAACTCATCGGCGCCCTTTCGACGCCACGCGTGGTCTTCCTGATGGCCAAGGCAGGTCGCGTCGTCGACCTGATCATCGAGCAGCTCGGGCCACTGCTCGAGCCCGGTGACATCCTGATCGACGGTGGCAACTCGTACTTCCAGGACACCCAGCGGCGTTGGACGCAACTGCGCGAACAGCAGATCCGCTACCTCGGCGTCGGCATCTCCGGCGGCGAGGAAGGCGCGCGCCACGGGCCCTCGATCATGCCCGGTGGTGATCCGGCGGCCTGGCCGCCCGTCGAGGACATGTTCCGGCGCATCGCGGCACGGGCCGACGACGGTGAACCCTGCTGCCGCTGGGTCGGCGAGGGTGGCGCGGGGCACTACGTCAAGATGATCCACAACGGCATCGAGTACGGTGACATGCAGCTGATCGCCGAGGCATGGCAGCTGATGCGCGACGGCCTCGGCATGGCCGACGATGACATTGCGGATACCTTCACCGAGTGGAACCGCGGCCCCCTGTCGTCTTACCTGGTCGACATCACCGCCGACATCCTGCGCGTCCGCGAGGCGGACGGCAGCCTGCGCCTCGACCACATCCTCGATGCAGCCGGCCAGAAAGGCACCGGTCGATGGACCGCGGCCGACGCGCTCGAAACCGGGGTACCGCTGACGCTGATCACCGAGGCGGTGTTCGCGCGCGTGCTGTCGTCGATGAAGAACGAACGCATCGCCGCGTCCGCCAGGCTCGGGCGCGCACCGGTCGATGCCGAGACCGACAGGGCTCCGCTGCTGGCTGCAATCCACGATGCCCTGTATGCGTCCAAGATCATCTCCTACGCACAGGGTTTCCTGCAGATGCGCGAAGCCGCGGGCGAACACGACTGGCAACTCGCCTTCGGCGACATCGCCCTGCTGTGGCGCGCCGGCTGCATCATCCGCAGCACCTTCCTCGACGACATCAAGCGTGCATTCGATCGCGACCCGGCACTGCCGAGCCTGCTGTTCGACGACTTCTTCGCCGATGCGCTGCAACAGGCCGAGGACGGTTGGCGCGAGGCGGTCATGCTTGGCATTCGCCAGCGCATCCCGCTGCCGGCCATGTCGTCGGCGCTGAGTTTTTACGACGGTTACCGCAGCGCCGTGCTGCCGGCCAACCTGTTGCAGGCGCAGCGCGACTACTTCGGCGCACATACTTATCGACGGATCGACCGTGACCAGGCACTGGCCTGGCACACGCACTGGACCGGCGACCGGGCCGAGGTACCCGTCGATGAGTGAGCCGTGCACGCTGGTCATCTTCGGTGCGACCGGCAACCTTGCGCAGCTGAAGCTGCTGCCGGCGCTGTACCGGCTCGACGACAGCGGCCTGCTGCCCAAAGCGCTGCGAATCGTCTGCTCCGGGCGCAGCGACTTCGATGCACAACAATGGGTCGACTACGTGCGCCAGACCGTGGCGGCCGGTAAGGCCGGCGCGGCAGCGGGGACGCTGGAGCGCTTCTGCGCCCGCCTCCACTATCACCGTGGCGATATCGCCGACGATGCGACCTTCGAGCAATTGTCGGCACTGCTGTCCGGTGCTGACTACCCCGACAACCACGTCTTCTACGTCTCATTGCCGCCGTCGACCTATGGCGGCATCGTCGAGTCGCTCGATCGTCACGGCATGCTGGAGGAGAACAGCGCCTGGCGGCGGGTTGTCATCGAGAAACCCTTTGGCTCCGGCCTGGAAGGCGCGCAGAACCTGCAGAAACGGATCAGCCGTCACCTGCGCGAGGAGCAGACCTACCGCATCGATCACTACATGGGCAAGGCGATGGTGCAGAACGTGCTGGTTTCGCGTTTTGCCAACCTGATGCTCGAACCCCTGTGGAACCGCAACTACATCGACCACGTCCAAATCACCGTCTCCGAAGAGGTCGGCCTGGGCAGCCGGGCTGGGTACTACGACACCGCCGGCGTCTTGCGTGATATGTTTCAGAATCATCTGCTCCAACTCCTCACCCTGACAGCGATGGAACCGCCTGCCGAATTCAATGCGACCACGCTACGGGACGAAAAGGTCAAAGTCCTCAAAGCCGTCCAGCGCATCGAGCCGGAAGGGGTGGGAGAATTTACTGTTAGAGGCCAGTACCGGACGTATCGTGATGAAAAAGGGGTCGCCTTCAATACCAACACCGCCACCTTCGCCGCAGCCAAAATGTACATCAACAACTGGCGCTGGCGGAATGTGCCATTTTTCCTGCGCTCCGGCAAAGCGTTGGCCGGTAAAGTCACGGAGATCGCCGTTCAGTTTCGACACGTGCCTCACCTGATGTTTCCGCTGGCACCCGGCGAAGGGCTGCCGGCCAACCGGCTGGGGCTGTGTTTGCAACCCAACGAAGGCATCCTGCTTCACTTTGAAACCAAATTACCCGGCGCGGGTATGCGCACCCGTTCGGTCGATATGTCGTATCTGTACGAACAGGATTTCGGTACAAACAGCCTACCCGATGCCTATGAGCGTTTGCTCCTCGATGCCCTGCACGGCGATGCCTCGCTCTTCACCCGCAGCGATGAGATCGAACTGGCCTGGCGGCTGATCGATCCCATTATAGATGGGTGGGACAGTGAACACGCCCCGCCGCTGGCCTTTTATGAATCCGGCACGTGGGGGCCAAGTAAATCTGATGAATTCATTCGAGCTGAAAAGGGCCGCAAATGGTTTAGTATTTGTACCGAATGTTAATTAGATACAATGTTCATCTAGAGAGAGGAGGCCCATGAGCCTACATATTTTTGCCATTCAAGACGAATTGAGTGATGCTATCGCCGATTATGTCCAACAGATGTCGGCCAAAGCCATTGAAGTCCACGGTCAATTTACGGTGGCGCTGTCAGGCGGATCGCTGATAAAACTCCTTAGCACCGAACTGGTCAAAGACCCGATCCGGTCGGAGATCAACTGGTCGGCCTGGCACGTTTTCTGGGCCGATTAACGTTACGTGCCGTTAGACGACGAGGACAGC
>JAGRGW010000218.1:2022-2386 GCA_020445315.1 Gammaproteobacteria bacterium | reverse complement strand
CCACCTTCTCCTGGTGCATCGGCGAGACGGACGATCCGGGTCTGCATGGCACGAGTGTAAACGTCCCGGTGGCGGACACAAGCCGTGTCGCGGGCGAGTCGGTCATAATGCAGATCCGATCTCACTTGGCGCGATGTCATGCCCATCCAATCCGTACCGCTCCCGGCGCCCGACTGGCGGCACGGTCGCGAGCGACCGGTGACACTGCCGGCCGTCATCGATATCTGGCGTATCGGCCTCGCGGACGCGACGCGCGTGCTCAGCGAGACCGGCGCCAGCGGCGAGCGCGATCGGGCCCGTGCCGCGACGATGGCCATCCTCGCCGCCTACCTCGGTCAACCGGTGGACGAGTTGCGCCTGCGGC
>JAGRGW010000218.1:0-1984 GCA_020445315.1 Gammaproteobacteria bacterium | reverse complement strand
TGCAGTTCAACCTGTCGCATACGCGCGGCATGGCACTGCTCGCGATTGCGCGCGGGGTCGAAGTCGGTATCGACGTGGAACGGGATCGCGACGTTCCCAACCGGCTGGCCATGGCCCGCCGGGTGTTTCCCGCGGCCGTTGCCGATGAACTCGCACGACTCGACGATGCGGCACAGAACCACGCCTTCCTGTCGGCCTGGACGGCCATGGAGGCACGCCAGAAGGCCTTCGGTCGCGGCATCTTCGAGAGGCGGGTCGAAGACCACGATGCCCGCGCATTCGGATTTTCGCCGGCCCCCGGCTGGCTGGCCCACGTGGCCGTCGTCGCTGCATCCAAGATGGAATTTAGGTACTTCGATCACACCGGGTCGTGAACCGGCCAGACGATACGGGTAAGATGGCGCCCCGTCGCAATCGGCGGTGCTGGACTAGAGGAGCTTGCGGGGTATGTCGTCGAATTCTGTACTCGTGACCGGTGGTGCCGGTTACATCGGCAGTCACACGGTCAGGCAACTCGGTGAGGCCGGGGAACGCGTGGTCACGCTGGACAACCTCAGCAAGGGGTTCCGCGAAGCCGTATTGCACGGCGACTTCGTCGAGGGTGACACGTCCGACCGCGAACTGGTCAGCCGCGTCCTGCGCGAACACAAGGTCGACACGGTGATCCATTTCGCGGCGCACACCATCGTGCCGGAATCGGTCGAAGACCCGCTCAAGTATTACCGCAACAACACCTGCGCGACACGCAACCTGCTCGAGTGCTGCGTCGACGCCGGGGTCAAGCACTTCGTGTTCTCGTCGACGGCGGCCGTGTACGGCATTCCGGACGACGTGCAGTGCTGGGAGGACACGCCGACCAGCCCGATAAACCCGTACGGCATGTCCAAGCTGATGACCGAGCACATGCTGCGCGACCTTGGCGCTGCAAGCGATCTGCGCTTCGTGATTCTGCGCTATTTCAACGTCGCCGGGTGCGACCCGGAGGGACGTATCGGCCAGTCCACGCCGGGCGCGACCCTGCTGATGAAGGTGGCGGCCGAACAGGCCATGGGCAAGCGCGATGCGCTGTACATCTTCGGCACCGACTATCCCACGCCCGACGGCACCGGTGTACGCGACTACATCCACGTCGAGGACCTGGCCGCGGCGCACCTCAATGCGATCGACTACCTGCGCGGCGGTGGCGAGTCGCAGATCCTGAATTGCGGTTACGGGCACGGCTACAGCGTGCGCGAGGTCATCGACATGGTGCAAAAGGTGCACGGCTCACCGCTGAACGTCATCGAAGAGGGGCGCCGCGCCGGTGATCCGCCGGCACTGATCGCCGGCGCGACCAAGGTACGCGAGGTCCTCGGCTGGCAGCCGAAGTACGACGACCTCGAAGAGATCGCCCGCAGTTCGCTGGCCTGGGAGCGCAAGCTGCTCGAACGCAGCCGATGAGCGAACTGCAGATCCTGGTCCTGGCCCTGGTGCAGGGTCTGACCGAGTTCCTGCCGATATCGAGCAGCGGTCACCTGATCCTGTCGCCTTACCTGTTCGGCTTTGCCGACCAGGGACTGGCCTTCGACGTCGCCGTACACCTCGGTTCGCTGATCGCCGTCGTCGGCTATTTTCGCCACGACGTGTTGCGCATCGCGCTCGGGTGGTTCGGCAGCCTCGTGCCCGGCAATGCCGCGACTGCGGACGCCCGGCTCGGGTGGGCCATCATCGTCGGCACGCTGCCGGTCGTCGTCGCCGGCCTGCTGCTGAAATCGTTGATCGAGGGCGAACTGCGCGCACCGTGGGTCATCGCCGCGACGACGATCCTGTTCGGGCTGCTGCTGGGTTGGGCCGACATCCGGGCAAAGCGCACGCGCGACATCGACCAGATCGGCATCCGCGAGGCGCTGCTGATCGGGGCCAGCCAGGTGCTGGCGCTGATCCCCGGTACGTCGCGTTCCGGCATCACGATGACGACCGGCCTGATGCTGGGCTTCACCCGCGA
>JAGRGW010000217.1 GCA_020445315.1 Gammaproteobacteria bacterium | reverse complement strand
ATATCGCCGACCTTCTTGACGCCGGTCACGATCTCCTCGAGCGTCTTGCCTGACTCATCGACCAGTTCGGAACCGACCTTCACCTTGGTCACCGAATCGTTGATCAGTTCCTTGATCTCCTTGGCGGCCGTAGCCGAGCGACCGGCAAGGTTACGGACCTCGGTGGCGACGACGGCAAAGCCGCGCCCCTGCTCGCCCGCGCGTGCGGCCTCGACGGAGGCATTCAGTGCCAACAGGTTGGTCTGGAAGGCGATATCGTCGATGACCCCGATGATCTCGGCAATCTTGCTGCTCGCCGTGTTGATGTCTTCCATCGCCGCGACTGCGCGACCGACGACTTCGCCCCCGCGCTGGGCCGTCTGGCTGGCATTGCCGGCCAGTTGGTTGGCGTGTTGCGCGTTCGACGCGTTGTTCTGCACCGTCGACGTCAGCTCTTCCATAGACGCCGCCGTCTCCTGCAGCGCTGAAGCCTGCTGCTCGGTGCGGCTCGACAGACTGTTGTTCCCGGCCGAGATCTCGCCTGACCCGGTCGTGATGTCGGCCGTCGCCTCGAGCAGGTCGCGAACGATCTTCTCGATGTTGGCCACGGTAGTGTTCACATCGCTGCGCACCTTGCCAAAGGTCCCGTCGTATTCGCGCTGGATCGGGTGAGTCATGTCGCCCGCCGCCATGTGCCGCATGGCCTCGGCAATATCCTCGACGACGTTCGAAACCACTTCGACGAGGTCATTGATACTCTTGCCGAGTTGCAGGAAGAACCCGGACTTGCCACCGAGCGCGATACGGTTGCCCAGGTCTCCCGCGCGGGCCGCGTCGACGATCGTGTCGATCTCGTGCTCCACGGCGACCTCGGCGGTCCGGTTGGCCCACTCGACCACGGTACCGAGACGCCTGCCCTCACCGTCGAGGACAGGGTTCGCGGTCACGCGCATCGTCAGGCTGCCAATCTGCATTTCGTTGCTGACTGTCGATCGCATCGAGTCCAGCAAACGACGCTGGTGAGACGGATCCTTGTGGAAGCGATCCATGTTGCTGCCCAGCAACTGGCTGGCATCGAACCCGGGCAGGACCGTCTTCAGCTCGGGCTCTGCCTCGCTGAACATGCTGGCCAGGGTCTTGTTCATGTAGATGATGTTGTAGGCATCGTCGGCGACCATGACCGAACTGCTGACGTTGTCCAGAGCCGTACGAATACGCAGGTTCTCTTCCGCTACGCGGCGCTCGGCCTGGAGACGGCGCTCGGCCTCGTCGGCAGCACGCAGGCTCTCGGTCAGGTCAGCCCACTCCACCGCGGTACCCAGTCGGTCACCGGCAGCGTTGACGACCGGGTTGGCGATGATCCGGAACGTCCGCTCGCCAACGCTGACCTGAGACTCGTGCGTCTCGCTCAGCTTCTGCAGTAACCGGCGCTGGTGCGAAGGGTTGGCGTGAAACTTGTCGATATTGGCGCCGATCAACCGGTTTGCATCGAAGTCCGGGAGGCGCTCGCGCAGATCCTCCTGAGCCTCGGTGAACATCTTTTTGACAGCGTGGTTCATGTAGATGATATTCATGTCCTTGTCAGCGACCATCACGTTGGTGCTGACACAGTCCAGTGCCGTCTTGAGTCGCGTCGCCGCATCACTCTGCTTCTTGGTGTCGTCGATGATGTTGCCGAATTTCCCGATGGCGGTATTGAAATGACCGGCGAGCGCGCCGATCTCGTCATTTGACTGGATATCGATCCGCTGTGACCAGTCGGCCCTGCCCTCGGCCACGGCACGCATCATCTGGGTGAGCTTCTTCAACGGGTTGGAGACGATGCGTGAGAACATCGCGCCGATGATCAACAGGCCAACCACCATCAGCGTGGAGTTGATGCCGATGTTGATCAACAGGTCGCGATTGACCGTGGCATCGAGCGATTTGAGCGAGTAGTCGACACGGACCGCACCCAGGATCTCGCCTTCCGCCGAAATATGGCAATTGATGCAGTTCGTACCGCGGAAATCAGTGCTGGCCGGCAGCGGTATCAACACCGTCAGTACACGGCCATCGTCGGTATCGACGATCTGCCGGATCGACTCTCCCGACAACGCCCGGCGATCGAGTTCATCGCGGGCTTGCGCATACTCCGTGCCCGGACCGTACATCTTCGTCACGGCCTCGGTGCGCATGATGCGCGCATCAAGCACCTGTTCACGCGACAGCAGTTTCTGCCTCGGAATATCGCGATTTGACATCCCGCCGGTCAGCATCAGGGTATTTATGTTGTCGAAATACGACTCCGCCAGGTCGGTAGTCTGGTGTTCGACCAGGTTTTCCACCAGCACCCGCTGACTGTAAGCGAGGTAGCCGGCTGTACACACCAGCATTACCGCAAACAGCACCAGCAGCATGCGGTAGATCTTTCCACGGACGGTAGACCCATGTGATGACAGGGTGGATTCGAGGCTCATTCGGCTTCCCTTGATACTGCGGCGCGGACTCCCGCGGACTATCGCTAACATCGGCCAGCAGCCGGGGAAATTTAGCCAGAAATGGGAACGATCCGAATATTTCGGTGTCCATCGAGTGCAACCCGGGCCGGGACCAGCGCCACTGGCAGCCCCGGAGGGTTATCCTTGTGCGACTGCGGACATTGACAGCGTCCGCCACTCGACGCTTCCATCGACCATCAGGGGCAGGGACCCGATGCCGACAATCCTCGATACTCCGTCCCACACGACGCGTTTCCCGGCCACTGTCCGGACAGCCGTCGCCGTCGTTGCGGTCGTCATGCTGGCCGGCTGCGCAGGCAGCGAAAAACGCCCCGTTTTCTACCCCAACTCGCACCTCGAGTACGTGGGAATTGCGGCGGGGCAACGTGACATCGACGACTGCATGGCCAGGGCAAGCGCGCACGGGGTCGCAAAAAACAAGGATGGACAGGTCGGCGAGAAGGCCGCCAAGGGCGCGGTCCTGGGGGGAATCGGGTCAGCGGCCTGGGGGCTCGTCAGGGGTGACGCCGGCGAGCGGGCCCTGGCCGGCGCGGCCGCCGGCGCGGCCACCGGGGCTGCCGCGGGCGGATTCGAGTCGGCAAAACTCAACCTGACCTACCAGCGCTTCGTGGAACGGTGCCTGCAGGATCGGGGGTACGACGTCATCGGCTGGGAGTGAAGCAGCCGACGACACCCGTCAGCGCCGGCGGAAACGCAGGTAGTACTGTGTCTGCATGAAGTCCAACCGTTCGACAAGTTCGAATCCCGCCGACTCGATCTCGGCCCTGACCCGCGCCTCTCCTGCCCTCACGTGACCCAGCACCCAGGGTGAGCTGATCCCGGGTTCGCGCTTGAAATCGATAATGACCATCTCCCCGTCCGGGCGCAGGGCAGCGCGGATGCTGGCGAGGGTGGTCAACGGGTATTCGAAATGGTGGTACGTGTCGCTGATGAACACCAGGTCGACACTGGCGTCATCCAGACCCACGCCCTGCTGGCTGTTGACAATACCGACCACGTTGTCGAAACCCTGCTCGGCGGCCCGACGAACACTGGCTTCGACGAAATTCCGGGCGATATCCACCGCATAGACCGTTCCGGTCGACCCCACCGCGGACGCCATCAACGCCGTGAAGAAACCCGTGCCGGCACCGACATCGGCCACCGACTGGCCGGGCGCCAGGCGCAGCCTGTCGAGGATATCGAAACGCCGGTCCCACACCTCGCGCCCATCGCGTTCGAAGACGCCGACCCATTGCCCGACATCCGGATTCTGGTAGTTCCTGTTGATGCGCGGATTGACGTTCTGTTCCGCCGCGGTGGCAACGCCACCCCACAACAACGCCGCGAACACGACGATGCCGAGCATGCTGACGGTCAACGGCCACCGCGATCCTGCGTGGGACTTCTTCACTGTCCGGCCCCGGACGGGCCGAGATTGACGTCCTGGCCGCTCGCCAGCAGTTCGGCCGTACGCACGTCGAGGTAGTCGTAGAAACTGTCCGGGTACTGTTGGTACAGCCGTTCGCCGACGTAACGCAGGATTTCGGTGAAATGATAGCGATACAACATGCTCTCGACCCGCATGATTTCGCGCCCGTCGTCGAACAGCACGAGGCCCGGCCGATAGGTCAGCGCCAACGACTCGGCAAAGGCCTTCGGCGTCGTTACCAGGCCGGTCGGGTCCCGCAGCGGGGCCTCGGAGAGTGCGTCCAGCCGCACGAACAGGAAACCGTCGAGGATCTCGCGCACCGCAGGGTCCTGCAGGTGGCCGTCATGCAGACTGTCGCAGTCACGGCAGTCTTCGTCCTCGAACAGGACGGCGAGTGGCCTGCCACCGGTGTCGCTGAGATCGGCCACTTCGGCGAACTGGTCATGGTCTCGAAACACGTAGCGCTTCTGTTTGCGTTCGTTGAGGTAGCCGGCCAGCGTCGTGCGGAGATAGGCCTTGTCGTCGACGTATTCCAGCACGTGGCGAAAATCCTCGACCGACCGGTAGCCGTTCACCCTGGCGACAACGCGATTGTCGTGGTCGAGAAACACCACGGTCGGCGTGTAGACGACCTTGAGCCTGGCAGCGAGTTCCTTCTCGGTCAACGTGACCTGTTTGTTGAAAGCGACCTCGCGGTCACCGCGGATGTTCAGCGCGATGACGTCGAAACGCTCGCGGATGAAATCCGTGTACGGCGCGTGCTTGATGTTCTCCTCGACCATCTTGTAGCAATAGGGACAGCCATTCAGGTGCATGAACAGCATGACATGACGTCCCTCGGCCGCCGCCTCGCCAACATCCTCCGCAATGTCGAGGAAACTCTCCTTGAACCAGGCCGGATGCTCCGAGGACTTGCCGCCGACAACCTTACCCGAATCGGCCCCAAGGGGCTGGGCAGCAAGCGAACAAAGCAACAAGGCGAAGAGAAGCAGCAACCCGTGCCTCGCTGAACGGTTTGCGTATGTCTGAGCGACCATGATTTTCCTCCTGTTTCGATTACGAGTGCGGCTCGCGGCCTGACGACGACAGTCGGCTTGCCGGGCGGCATGCCGCATCCTGATAGTCAAGACCTGTCGTTGTTTCGTGTCAGTTGCCGCAGCAATGACTCAACAGCAGACCGACCAGATCACCGAAACCCCAGATCAGGGTTCCACCGACCAGCATGTGAAATCCACTGAACTCGCTGCGCCACAGGTCTTCCTCTTCTGAACGCGCACGGATCAGCCGCCGCATGCTGTTCTCGCCGGCCCAGTCCTGCGTGCGCACGCCGTGATGCGCGCTTGTCGGGGACCGCGCGTTTTCCCGCCGCTGATTGTCGAGCAGACGCCTGTTGTGATCCAGTATCTGCTGCGACGTCAGCACGATACCCACGGCGACGACCGCAGCGCCAGAGCGCGAGAACCAGCTCCAGTCGCCGCTAACATAGCCGGCCGCGAACCCGGCGCCGAGTGAACACGCAGTCAAGGTCCATGCCGCCAGGTTACGCACGGTACCGCAACCGCATGTGCATCGACATTTCCGCGACCGCAGCCGGCATGTCGCGGCACGCTGCAACAGCAAATGGCGAGCCATTCAAAGCCCGAACTCCCCGCGCCCGAACAACATTTCGAACCGCAGTTGCATGCCCGGTGTGGCCCGGTAGTCCCGATCGTCCGGAAACGCCACGTAAGGTGCGATCTCGTAGAACATCCAGCGCCGCCAGAATCGCTTGCGTAGGGTCGCGCCGACGACGGCCACGACCAGCGCGTGCTCCGGCTGGGTCTCGAACTGGTTGTACCACCGGTAGGAAAGGACACTGTCCGCGTCCAGCAGCTGACGTAACATCATTTCGCTGGCGTACTCGATACCCGGCTGTTCCTCCTCCCAGTCCACCTCACCGGTGACGCGAAAGAACAGGTCATCTCCAAGCAGGCGTTCGACGTCCAGCCGGCTCTCGGTCTCGAACCGGGTCTCGGTGTGATAGCCGATCTTCTGCGTGAACCGGGTGTTCCAGTCGCCCATCTCCCAAAGGCGCCGGTATCGCGGTTGCACGAACAGGCCGTATTCGCCGTCCCGACGCTTTATGCTGCCACTGACGCTGAAACTGCGGAACGCATCGTTGGCCAGGAAGTAGCTCAGACCGATACTCGATGCCTCGTCCATGCGGCGTTCGGGTGTACCGTGTTCGGTGTCGAGTTCCTCGGCCCCGTCCCCACTGACGAACAGGCTCCACCGTTCGCGTGTACCCGGCAACTGCAGACGCAGGTCCACTCGCAGATCGGTCTCCGGTGACTCTCCACGCTCGGCAAAGAAATCCAGCCGCAGGCGCACGCGCGTATCGTTCTGCTCCTCGTCGTAGACCGGGTCCACGAAGAACGCATCCAGCCACGCCGCGCTGCGCGTTACCCGGTCGGTAATCTCTGCGTGCAGGCGGTCGACACCCTCGGCAGAAAACAGGCCGCCATCGGCCGCCAATAGTGGCAGCGGGGAGACCGCAAGCAGGCAGGCCGTCAAGATAATGTGTTTCGTTGTCATTCCGACGTGCCGAAAGCCCTGCTCCCCACCGCGATGCCTTTGCACCTTACCGGCCCCCTGGCTGCTCCACTTCCCGGAACAGCTTCTCGACCTGCCCTGCCGACATCGGCGCACCGTAGAGAAAACCCTGCACGAATTCGCAACCCAGCTCCGCCAACACGGCTTCCTGGGCCTCGGTTTCAACACCCTCGGCGATCGTTTTCAGCCCAAGCGCACGTCCCAGCCTGATGATCGATTCAACAATGGCCATGTCATCCTCGTCTTCGGCGATGTACTGCACGAACTCCGGTCCGATCTTGAGTTTGTCGGCATGAAACTCACGCAGATACCGGAACGACGCGAAACCGGTACCAAAATCGTCAATCGCAAACTGAAAACCGAGATCGGCCAGGCTGTTGATCGAATCGCGTACCGCCGGGGAGGATTCCATTAGCATGGTCTCGGTGAACTCGAATGCTATCGCGCCCGGTTCCAGGCCATGCTCGCTCACGGTGGCCACGACGAACTCGACGAAATCCGTCGCATGGACCTGGGTCGCACACAGGTTGACGGCGACATGGCCGAAATCGATCCCACGATCGATCCAGTCACGCGCCTGTCGGCAGCTCTGCTCCAGCGAAAACGCAGACAACTGCTTGATCAGACCGCGCCTCTCGGCAATCGGCAGGAACGCGCCCGGCGCCATTACCTGGCCATCGGGCTGACGCCAGCGCAGAAGGGCTTCGATGCCTTCCAGGCGGCCGGTGCCCAGCTCGATTTGCGGCTGGTACTCAAGGAACAGAGCATCCGCGTCGAGTGCGTCACGCAACCGGTCGCACAACACCATTTCGGTACGCAGGTTTTCCGTCATGGCATCTTCGAAAAAGGCGAAGCCCGCGCCACCGTTTTCCTTGGCCTTGTACATGGCGACATCGGCGAAGCTCATCAGGCGGGCGGCGTCGAGGTCGTTGGCGCTCGGCATAGCGATACCGATACTGACGCTCGTGCGTACCGCGTCTTCCTGCAACTGAAACGCATCGTTCATCGCGCCAACGATCTTTCGAGCCAGGATGGATGCCTCTGCAGTATCAGACACACCCCGCTGAATCAGTGCAAATTCGTCACCGCCCAACCTGGCAAGCATATCGTTGGAGCGCACCACACCGCTGATGCGCCGCGCCACGGCGACCAGTAACTCATCGCCCACCGGGTGCCCGAGGCTGTCGTTGATCTCCTTGAAATGGTCCAGGTCCAGCAGGTGCACAGCGAATACCTGTCCGTCACGGGCAAAGTTCGTGAGATTCTGCGCCAGCGACTCGTTGAACAGCAGCCGGTTTGGCAGTCCGGTCAGGCTGTCGTGAAAAGCCAGGTGCTGGATCTCTTTTTCGGCCTGTTTGCGTGCCGAAATGTCAACGTGGGTGCCGACGACCCTCACGGGTACACCGTCGTCATCCTTTTTTACGTAGGCGCGCGCCAACAGGTCGATGGCATGGCCAGAGCGATGTGGCAGTTGGTACTCGATCTCGAACTTGTCGCGTTGACCGACACGGCGACTCTGCAGGATCTGGACGACATCCTCACGCCCCGCCAACCGGGCCAGCTCGCGCCAACTGTCGAGGTGGTTGGGGAGCTCGTCATTGGCGTACCCGAGCATCGATTTCCAACGCGGGGACAGGTAAATGTCTCCACTGACCAAGTCCCAGTCGAAAAGGCCATCGTTCGCTCCCAGCATCGCCAGTTCGAATCGCTCCTCGCTTTGCTGCAGGGCGACCTCGGCCTGTTTCCTGTCGGTGATGTCCTGCAGGAAACCGACCAGTTTCTCGGTCCGTCCCCGGTGGTCGCGCTTCGCCCGGGCGCGGCAATCGACCCAGCGGGTCTCGCCGTCCGGACGCACTATCCGATACTCGATGCAGTGCTCTTTCCCGGTCTTCAGACTCCTCCTCAACGAGGCCAGAACGCCGGCGAAATCATCCGGGTGCACCAGTCGCTCAAGCGTGACCGGCCCGGCTGGGTTCCCGTCGGGTTCGATCCCGGCGATGCGGTAGACCTCGTCAGACCACTGTGCACTCTGGCTGTCGGCATTGAGCTCCCAGAAACCGACGTGAGCATAGGCCTGCGAATCCAGCAGGCGCCGCTCGCTCTCCAACAGCCGCTGCTCTGCCCGCTTTTGCGTGGTCAGGTCCTCGAATATGGCGACGATCTCGCCATTCGGCAGCTTCAGGACATAGTTATCGGCCCAGAGGTCGAGCCGGTCATCAACATAGTGCCTGGCAGGATGGTAGCGGGAACTGTTCGTGCGCCAGACCTCGCGAAACACCTCCAGCAAACCCTGCTCCCCACTCTGCGGAAATACCTCGCCCACCGAACGGCCGATCAGCATCGCCCGGTCGGTGCGCAGGATTCGCTCAGCCGCCCGATTGATCTCAACGAACACGAAATCCTCACCACCGTCGACCACCCGGCAAAGCGCGACGCCGTCGCCCATGTTCTCGAACAGCTGCCGGTAACGTAACTCGCTCTCGCGCAACGCCGATTCCGCATCCTTTTGATCGGTAATGTCGCGACCGACGCCGACGATGGCGGTGACCTCGCCATTGTGATCGAGCAGCGCCTGGTCCGACCATGCCAACCACCGCCACCCGCTGGCCGTCATCGCACGCTGTTCCACATAGCAGTGATGCGGTGGCGAATACAGCCGGGTCATCGCCAGTGCGGTCAGCTCCCGGTCGTCTTCGTGCACCATCGGCATGAAACGCTGCCCAAGCAGGTCGTCTTCGGTGCGCCCGAACAACCGACAGTAGCTGGGACTGACGAACAGCAAACGCCCGCTGGAATCGACTTTGACGACCAGATCGTGGCTGTGGGCCACGAGGAGCCGATAGTCGTCGAGTTGTCGACGCAAAGCGCGGTTGGCCTCTTTCGACTCGGCCAAGGCCTCTCGCAGCGAGGCCGACGCCTGTTCGGGCGATGGATTTGATGAATCAGACACTGTTCCTCACGAAGGTGATGCCCCAGACGGCCTGGGTTCAATACAGGCTCCGGTCACGCCGGCCCACGAGGCCTCAACTCTTCAAATTTACGCCGCCTCGCCCGTATCCAGCTTGACTCAGCGCAACGGGTTGGTCATCGAGGCCCTCACCACGCGACCGGGAAAGCGAGACAAGAGATTTGTCGCGTCGAGACTGTTTCACCCCATCTACCGGGAAGCCGATTTGGCCCACGCCAAAACTCACAGGCCAACCAAGGGTAAACCCCTCTTCCACTTGTCGGATTTTGTCATAAACCGTTAACAGAATAATGATCCCGGCAGTCTGGCCAGGAGACAAAGGAAGGGGGGGAGATATGCGGGAAGCTCGCAGGCATCCGCGTATTGGCTACCGTTTGGCGGTGGATGTGTTTTGTGGAAACGAAACCACCCGGCGGCAGTGCCATACGCAAGATATCGGACTGGGGGGACTGTTTGCCGTTGGCGGGCAGTGCCTGCAAAGAGAAGACGAAGTCCAGGTGGAACTGGGACCACCCGGCCCGGGAACGCTGCACCTGACCGGCCGGGTTGCGCGCGTCAACGCAAACGGCGCTGGCGTACAGTTCGTCGGCAACAGTGCCGCGACCATCGAAGTACTCACAGCGCTGATCGAGCCAAAATGGGATGGCCAGAACCTCCTCGACGGCATCATCTCGATCGCACCCTGGTACCGCCAGAATGACCTTGCCGGCTGGATGCGTTTGACGTCGCTGGTATCCGACTGGCAGAAACTGACTCAGCACTGACGCGGTGCCACCGCCAGGTGGGCGGCACCGCCGGCGTCAGTAGCGGCCGTGCTGGCCGCTGATGTAATTTGACATCTCGACGTACTGCGCATTCATCCTCCCAAGGATGCGGTGTGCGGTACGTACGACCGAGCGCATCACCTGGAAGACGAGTACAGGATCCGTCGGCAACAGGGCTTCGAGCTCGCGCCTGTTCAGCACAATCAGTTCGGCCTGCGTCAGCGCACGGATGCCTGCACTGTGAGGCACGCCATCGACGAACCCCATGATTCCGGCCATGTCGCCCGCATGCAGGACCTGCAGCGTCACGGTATCACCGCCGCCGGTCGGCTTGACGACTTCGAGACTTCCGTCGGCCACGACATAGAGGACCTCGTCGCTGTGCGACTCTTCGAGCAGCATCGCACCCTTGTCGAGACAGACAAGGCTGGCGAGTTCCGCCAACCGCAGACACTGGGCGTCGTCCAGGTCGAGCCCGAGTGGCGACTCGCGGATGGTGTTCGGACTGACCATCAGGTTCGCAGTTTCGGTGACCATTTCAAAACCCTCCCCCGGTTTCGCGTCATGGTGTATTAATTATAGGTGAGCGGCCGCCGGGGACGTGTCTCGTTTCCTGCACGATTCCCGGCATCCGACAGCGCCTGGAAGAAGCGGTCTCATAACCAATGCGGGGTTGTTGGGCATCGGAACGCCATGAACTTCGGAAACTTCGGGCAGTGCGATGACATCGGCGCGCGCCGCCCCGCGCCGGGCAATGAGCGCGACTCGCCATGGGCCGAACCACCCGCGGGTGACTGGAGACAGACATGCTGAGCCTGAAAATTTTCGGTAAGGGGTACCTCGTCGATGTCACGAAGGACATACCCCTGCTTTTCGTCATCCGCGATGTCGTCCATTCGCTAATGCAGGAGGACGCTGGCTGTGGACTCGGTGCCATACTGTCGACCATCCCTCCGACCGGGGCCAGTGAACCGGCCGCGCCCATAATCGGCCCGGCATTGGCCAATTCAATGTCAACAGTGACCGGCAGGCTTTGCCAGACACTGCCGCTCCGCGCCGCGTGAACGATGAGCCCGCAAGATTGGGCGGCGATCTCGAGGTTCTGACCGCGCTGACCGAATGGGCCGAGCGCGGGGATGAGGGCGCCCTGGTCACGGTGCTGCGGACCTGGGGCTCATCGCCACGACCGCCCGGCTCGCTGCTGGCGATCCGGCGACGTGACGGCTTGATGGTGGGCTCCGTCTCGGGAGGCTGCGTCGAAGCCGACCTCGTACAGCGCTTCCTCGACGGACATCTCGCCGAGTGCCCGACGACGCTCGACTACGGGGTCGACCCGGCCGGTGCGGCGCGCTTCGGCCTGCCCTGCGGCGGCCAACTCGAGTTGCTGATCGAAGAACCCAACGCTGCGGCACTGCTGCCGGTCATAGACGCGATAAGGCAGGGACGACTGGTCGAACGCCGGGTGTGTCTGCGGACCGGCGAGGCCAGCCTGCATCGCGGCGACAACGAGGCGGATTTCCGCTTCGCCGAAGCGACCGTGTACAAGCGCTTTGGTCCTGGCTGGCACCTGTTACTGGTTGGCGCCGGCCAGATCGCGGACTACCTGGCCCGGATCGCGCTGACACTGGGTTTCCGCGTCACGGTCTGTGATCCGCGCACCGAATTCACCAGCAACATCGAAGGTACGCACCGGACGCTCGCCATGCCCGATGACGCGATCAGGGCGCTGCGCAAACACCACCGCACCGCTATCGTAACGCTCGCGCACGACCCGAGAATCGACGACATGGCACTGATGGAGGCACTGAAAGGCAAATTCTTCTACGTCGGTGCGCTGGGATCCAGGCGCACCTCGGCCACGCGACGCGAGCGGCTGTCGACACTCGACATCCGTGAAACCGAACTCCAACGGCTGCGTGCGCCGGTCGGCATCGATATCGGAAGCCGGACACCGGCAGAGATCGCCGTTTCCATCGCGGCTGATATTACCGCGGCACGACACGGGATCGACGCTCGCCGATGCACGTAACCGGCGTCGTACTGGCGGCAGGCAGCAGCCGCCGGCTCGGCTGCGACAAGCGGACGCTTCGGCTGGACACGGGTGAGACCCTGCTGCAGCACAGCGTGGCCAGGCTGCTGGAAGTGGTCGACGATGTCGTCGTCGTGCTGCGGTCGACCGATTCGGCACTGGCAGCGTCCCTGCCTACAAGGTCGCTGCAAGTATGCATGAATTCGCAGCCGCAACGCGGCATGGGTTACAGCCTGCGCCAGGGGATCGCCGCGTCGGCGGACGCCGACGGCTGGCTAGTACTGCCCGTCGACCTGCCGTTCCTGCGCGTCGAAACGATCGCCCGCGCCAGATCGGTCCTGCGACCGGGACGTGCCGTGGTGCCCGTATGCCACGGACGACGCGGCCATCCGGTGGCGCTGTCCGCGTACTTCGGTCCGCAGTTGCTGGGACTCGACGGCGACGCCGGGGCACGCCGGTTACTCGATCGCGAGCATGACCGGGTGCACTGGATGAACGTCCACGACCCGGGGATCTATCGCGATATCGACCAACCGCAGGACCTGCTCAGCCTGCGGCCAACATGATGGTGGCACCGCTGCGAACGGGTGCCACCAACGAGCCGTCACTCGTCGTCCAGCAGCAGATTGATGATGCTCAGGGTGCTCGCATTCTGACGACGCCTGGGCTCGAATTCGGGTCCGATGTCAGCGATCGTCAGGCGCAGCACTTCTCGCCCGCCCTGCGCGACCACCTCTCGACTGACGACCAGTCCCGGAGGTACCGCCAGGTTGACCGTTTCGGCACCGGTAATCGACTGGGCGCGAAAGAGGTCGAACGCATCGCCCTCGTCGATTTCTGCATCGTCCAAGACCGACAGTTGGATCGTGTCGCCGTTCAGTGACATATCGCCGCCAATGTCGATGCGGTCGTAATCTTCGGTCGTGGCATCGACGAGTTCCATGTCGAAAACGGTGTTCACCGAACTCAGATTACCCGTCACGACCAGCGTGCCGGTCGAGTTCCCGGGTGCTATCGTCGCACCGTCCGTGTCGACCTGGTCAGTGTCCAGTGTCAGGGTGCCGGAAACAGTGCCACCCAGCGCACGGAAACCGGGGCCCTGCACCGTTCCTGAGCCGCCTAACGTACCGAACTCGCCGACACGGAGTTCGCCGGAAAACTGCTGTACACCGTTCGTCAAAAGTTTTGCACGCTCCGCGTCGCTCTTGCCCTGCAGACCGGTGAGACTAATCAGCTGATCAGACTGGTCGGCAGAAATAACGGTGCTGCCATCGATGTAAACGACATTTCTGGGAAAAACCAGGTAAGCCTGGGGTCCCACGAAAAACTGTCCGCCGTCGCGCAGGAGACCGTCATTATCCAACTCGGCAAGGTCGCTGAGTCTCAATGTACCGTGGTCCATGACTTCGATCACGCCTTTATTGGACAATCGGATTGACAAATCAGTGATATCGCTATCCGCATGTATATTGATTACCCCACGATTCTCGAATCCGATACCCTCCGGTGAGTTTGCATCACCGATCATCGTCAGATCAGCGCCGTCATAAAACGAAGCTTCCGCACCTTTCGAATTGATGAAAACACCGTCCTCAAGAGCAGTTGTCATTCCGTGAAATTCCAACCCGCCTTCGTTTAACACTGCGACATCGATGATAGGCGAAGTAAAGATCAGTCGGCCATCATTGATTATTCCGCCTTCTCCATTGTTGTTATCGATGCGCCCCGAGTAAAGCGCCAACCTCCCGCTGTTACCGATGACGCTGCCATCGACCAGGAGCAGCTCACCGCCAAGCATTTCATGGTATCCGGGCCCGGTCATGGTCCAGTCGCTCAACACGCGAACAACGGGATTGTCCGTCTCACTTCCCCCGATTGCGAAAGTTGAGAAATAAAAGCACTCAGAAGTAAAACCGGGTCGAATGTCATAATCCGAGCCTTCGAGACTGAATCGCGCTTCCGTCTGGTCGCTCCCGACCTGTACCAGTCCGGCCAGGCCTCCCCCGGCCTGTAATCGCAGCTTGCCTTGCCTGACCCACGTGTATCCCGCGGTTTGCGTCAGCGGCACTTGAAGCCGTACTTCTTCGACTGAAGAATTGCCCATCGAAGGGATATCCACGATGACGCTACCGGTATTGCGCAGCGCCATGGTCGTTGCACCGGGAACCGCACCTAAAGTGACCGATTCAAGAAACTTCCAATCGGCTCCCGACTCGTTGTGGACGCCTGGATCGCCAATATAGAAATCCCCTTTTGCCTCGATCAAACCGCCGTTGGCATTGATCACAACGGCATCCAGATCACCACCGGTGATCGCGACCCTCCCACCCGAATCGTTCTTGAATTCCCCGGTGCCGCGCAGCCGCGTGCCGGGGTCGAAATGTGCCAGGCCAAGATTCGTCACCCTGCTCCCGTTCAGGAAATCCAAGCCGCCGACGATCAGGCCAACCGAGTCGACCCCATCGCCAGACAGGCTCATCTCGACATCCTGGGTGACCTGGAACAGGCCGCTGACCTCGAGCGTGCCGTCACCGCGGGCGACTCGCAGTCCGCCGAAGCGCTGGTCGGAACTCGATGGCCCATTCAGCGCACTTCCCACGATGCGCAGGTCTGCGCCGTCTGCGACCTCGATCTCACCGCCGTCGTAGTGCTGGACGTCACCGGTGATCTCCAGTTCGCCGGATGACCCTTTCAGGACACCTGCCGTCTGTTTGAAATCGTCGAGCGAGCCGCCACCGTTCAAACCGGGATCGTGCGCATAGGTTACGGTCGCGGTGTTTTCGATCAGCCCCTGTGTGACTCTGGTCCTGGTCAGCTCCAGTCGGTCCTCATTGGTGAGTTCAGTGAAAGAAGGCGCACCATCGAGTTTCAGGATGCCGCCACGATTGACGAACGGCGCGGTCATGCTCGCGCTACCGATGGTTGTCCCACCGTCGTGAATGAACTTTCCCAGGCCCAGGGTTCCTTCGCCTTCGAGGACGATTGGCTTCAGGTTGTTGTCACCGCCGAAGGTGAACGCCTGTGTGGTCCGTACCCGCTTGGTTCCCGCCCCCCACGGGATCAGGCCAGAGACCGACGAGGGCTGCACCACGGTCAAGATTGCATTCAAACGCAGGCCGCCCGGCGCCTGGAGAATACCGATCGTCTGGCTGTTCCGGAGAATCGGACTGACTACCGCGTCTTCGGGGACAATTGCGGTATCGTCGCTACCGGGGGCCCCGGATGGCTCCCAGTTTCCGCCCAAGTCGAAAAACGCCGTTGGTTCGTCTTCGCCTGTCCAGGTGATCGGATCAGCTCCAACAACGCTCGCGATGACCACGCAGCAGGTTCCGATGAGCCGATGACAATTGCCGAGTGCTTGCATAACGCTACCCCCAACGTTCTCCGGGCGCACGACTTCCACCGAACCCATCGACTTCCACCCGCGTGCATCAGCGCCCGTAACGCCAGCACCGCGTCAGATGATCGTTGACCATGCCGACGGCCTGCATATAGGCATACATGATCGTCGAGCCGACGAAATTCATGCCCCGTCGCTTCAGGTCCCTGGACAGCGCATCACTCTGCGCGGTCGTCACCGGCACCTGTTCCAGGGTATCCCAGTGGTTGATGACTGGCCTGCCGTCGACAAATTTCCACAGGTACGCATCGAACGAGCCGAACGCCTTCTGGATCTCAAGGAAGACCCGGGCATTGCGCCGGGCGGAAAGTATCTTCAAGCGGTTGCGGATGATCGATGCGTCGTCGCGCAGGACCTCCAGTTCGCTGTCGCCCATCGCCGCCACGCGTACCGGATCGAAACCGTGGAACGCGCGGCGATAGCCTTCGCGCTTGTTAAGTACCGTCTCCCAGCTGAGCCCCGCCTGCGCCCCCTCCAGTACGAGCATCTCGAACAGGTGGCGGTCATCATGCTGCGGCACGCCCCACTCGGTGTCGTGGTACTCGGCATAGCGCTGCTGACCCGGGCCATTGCCGAAGCAGCGTGGCTTTCCATCGGTTGCAGTCGTCATCTGCGCGACGATAACCCATGTGTCGGGAGCGTGCATGCCGGCCGCCGGGCATCTCCCCTGTCGTCACGCGAAGCCTGCTGCAGTTGACCGGTGTCAGTGTGTGCGACGCGCGACCGGGCGAGACTATTCGGTGTGTGGGCAGCAATTGCCGGGAAACACCGCGATGAACAGCACGGCCCTGACCGGGCGATGCCTGGCCGTCCTTTTCCTGGTCGGCCAGGGCCTCGCCGCCACGGAAATGGAACCCAACGACGACGCGGGCACGGCCTCGCCGATTGCGCCGGGGGAGTTCGTCGCCGGCTCCATCGCGACACCGGGCGACACCGATTATTTCCTGGTCAACGGCATCAATCCCACCTGGGGCTTCATTGCGCTGCTCGACACCAGCAGTTCGTCATCGAGTACCGCGGGCCGCCTGGCGGCACTGGCCAGCGACGCTGTCACCATGCTGACCGAAGACGCCGGCTCGTGGATCCGCGGCTCGGGCATTGGCCCGCAGTCCTTCGTCGACGGTCGCGCGAATCATTATCTCCGTGTCGCCGAGGACGGCGATGACGCGGCGATCAGCGACTACCAGCTTCGATATTTCACGACGGTGGTCGCCCCGCAGCCCGAAGTCGAACCGAATGCGGACATCGCCAGTGCGACGCCTTCGGCATTCACAATGAGCGGGACCTTGAGCGCGCCCGGGGACATCGATTGCTACGCCTTTGACGGTCGCGACGGGCGCACCATGCTGTTTGCCCTCAACGGCGATCCCGAAGGTGACGGCAGCGCGGTCGACTACGCGCTTGAACTGGTCGACAGCACCGGGACCTTACTGGCATCGGTAGACCATAGCGGCCCCGGTGGCAGTGAATACCTCGAGTTCGCGAGCCTTCCGGGCGATGGCGTCTACGGCTACTGCGTGCGCGCGACGTCCGGCGCCGGACCGACGGCGACCTACGCGGTCAGCATCCTGAGCAATGGCGGTCTGTACTACGTCGACTGGCGACAAGGCCCGGTCCTCACGGATCCGGTGCCCGGTAACAGCGTCGCCGTCGGTGAGTGGCTGACGTTCAGGCTCGAAGCGGCGAACGAAGGTGGCGTGGCGATCCCCGGCGCGATCCAGCTCAGTGCGCGGTACCCGGCAACCTGCCTGAGCCTGGTGGCGACCGAGCCGCCGGCAACGTCATCATCCGCCGGCGAGGTCGACTGGTATGGACAGAAAACCGACGGCCTGGCACCCGGTGAAATCTTCGGTGTCACGCTGAAGCTACGCGCCTACGCCGAGTGTCAGGGCGAACTGCGGCAAAGCACCGTGTTCGAGTACTTCCTGACGGGTACCGGCAACAGTGTGGCATTCGAGGTCAGCGGTTTCAGCGCCCGCCTGCTGTTGCCGCCGATACTCGACCTGATCCTGGATGAATGACAGGTTTGCGCCAGCGCCGGAAGATTGGGTAACGTGCACAGCTGTGAACACGCAAATGGCAAGCATTGCCCCCGAGCCGCCGACAACGCCAGCCGGTAACCATCGTGGGTCAATACTGTCGGCCCTCGTCGCCGGCCTGCTGCTGTTGACCGGCTGCCAGCCTACGGTGTACCTGATGCCAACCCCCGAAGCCCTGCGGTCCGGTACGCACGACCCGTTCGCCGGCAAGTCCGATAAACAAACACAGAACGAGGTAACAGTCGCCTACGCGACCAACCGGTTGCCGGTCGGTCTGCGCGACGACCGCAGCTATGTCACCCTGTTCGACGACACGCTGCGACTCGGCAAGGCGCAGGTCCGCATTGGCACACAGCAGTTCTCGGCCGAGGAACTGCATCGCCAGTCGACGACGTCGGCACGCGAATTCGGCATTCCCCTGACACTCGAAGCCGCGACGGAGATCGGCCGGGTCAGCCAAGGTGACGCTGTCGATGCCCTGCCGGCTGACGCGCATGCTTTTTTCAACCGGATCAACGATGCGCTCGAGCGCAGTGCGTCGAAAGATCTGATCGTCTACGTTCACGGCGCCAACAACAACTTCTACCGCTCCGTGTCGCAGGGCGCCCAGTTCCATCACTTCACCGGGCGCAACGCCGTCGTCCTGGTTTACTCGTGGCCTTCAGCGGCGAGCCTGTTGCGCTATGCTGTCGACGTCAACAACGCGCGCGCTTCGTTTCCGATATTCAGCAGGCTGCTCGAACTGCTGGCGCGACACACCGATGCACAGCAGATAGACATACTGGCGTATAGCGCGGGTGCGCAGATCCTGAGCCCGGCACTCGCACGGCTTGCCCTCGCCGGCAAAACGGAAGGAACCGCAAACCTGCGGCGACGCCTGCGCCTCGGCGAGATCTATTTCGCGGCGCCCGATCTCGACTTCGGCCAGTTCGTCGATGATCTTCGGCAGTACATCGACCTGCCGCGCCACGTGACGCTGACAGTCAACCCCGGTGACGTCGTGCTCGGCATGGCTGAGTCGAAACACGGAGTGTCGCGCGCGGGCAGACCGGACCCCGACGAGCTGAGCGCCGAAGAGCGCGAACTGGTCACCCGTGCAACCCGCGAAATGGCCTTTGACCTGTTGTGGATCGATCCCGACTCGATACCCGGGCTGGCCGGGGGATCACACGCATTCTGGTACGACCATCCCTGGGTCAGCACCGACGTGCTGCTGCAACTGCTGTTCAATGTACGGCCGGCGGAACGTGGCCTGGAATCAGTCGAGCACGGCGACACGCGGTTGTGGCACTTCCCCGCCGACTACGGCCAACGCGTGGACGGCATCCTTTCCGAACTGCAGGACAAGTACATCCATACCGAGCCCTGATCAGTCCGGGTGCCGTCGAAAGCGGCCATGGCGAAGGAAATACAGTGTCTGCTCGATGACCTCGGGTGCATCCATGATGTACGGATGTGCGTATGGCAAAACGAGGAAATCATGCATACCCGCCACCTTGGCGCGTTCGACCGAGACCTTGCCATCATTCGGGCCGGGAAACATCTCCGCCAGCCATGCATCGAAGAAGGCATGCCGGTTGCCGGTGATAACACCAAGCGGAAAATCAACCGGCCCCAGGTGTTGCGGCACACCGCCCGGGCCGGTGATCAGCTGCTGACCGGCTGGGCCGTTCAGCCATCGGTAGGGTGCCCAGTCCGCCAGCTCGTCAGCTGCCTCGCTACCTCCGTTCGGTGGGCTCAGCATGACCACCCTCCCCAGCACGGGCAGCGGATAGTGCCGGAGGTAATAGCGCACGAGGATGCCGCCGAGCGAATGGGTGACGAAGTGGACCTGGCGTGTCCCGGCCCGCCGACAACGCTCGAGCGCGCCACCCACGGCCATGGGTGCCAGTTCCTCGATCGGTCGCTCGCGTGACGGATAGTCGATGTTGACGACCAGGTAGCCTCGCGCCGATGCGGCCTCAGCCATGTCGTGCATCGACCGCGCTGTGCGCGCCATGCCATGCAGCAGCACGACGCAGCTTTGCCCAGGCGGAGTCCCGGCGCGGACAGTCGCAGCCAAGCAGATCAGCAGCAGGCCGATCACGCAACGCGCGGTTCCAGACAGGCTCAAGGTGCTGCTCCGCCCTGAAGTGGCAAGGCCGCGCTGTGATCCAGGCCCAGGAACGTCACGATGCGATCCTCCAGGTAGTCATAGAACGGGTTGCTGCGCAGACGCAGCATGTCGGCCGCCGACAGGCGCAACACGCCACGCTCCCCGCGCAGGTCGATCGTGCCCAGGCGGATGCCACTGCCTCCTTCCTCCGGCCGACTACCGTAGAGCGGGTCGGTCGGGCTGAACGGGAGTGCAACGTGCGACAGCGAGTAGACGTCGTCCGGCCAACGCATGTCGAGTGCCACCTCGACCGGTGCCGATCCGCCGGGCACCCAGCTACGCTGCTGCACGTCGAGGCTTGTCGAGTCGATATTGCTCACGACCGACAGCCGGTACTTGCGATCAGGAACGGACAGCAGGGCCGCAACCCCGGCCGCCGGATTGCTCCTGAGCAGAGGCTCGATCACCGACTCGCGGTTGAGATCGAACAGCACCAGTTCATGTCCACCTTCATCCAGGCGGGCGAACAACCCGCCGACCAGTGCCGGTGTCGACACCGTGGCGTCAACGACCGATTGCAGCGCCAGGATCGGCGGCACGCGACCGAGCAGGCCCGCCTCCTTCGCATTGCGCAGCTGCCGTTGAATCTCCCCGGTGAGTCGGTGTACCTGGTCGCCGGCATTGACCGCGAAAGAGTTGTACTTGAACGGATCGTACTCCGGCAATATCGCGTTCCAGGCGAGCTTGTCGAGGCCGAGAAGATAGCCGATCCGTGCCTGCCAGACCGCCAGCGCCGCCACCGGGGTAACGCCGATAGCCGGCGATACCAGAGCGAGCCCGGCCACCTCCGGCACGCCGGTATCCGTCAGTGCCGACAACGAGTAGTTGACCGCCAATGCCGCGCCATTGGAATAACCAACGATGTACAGGGGCGCATCGCCGACCTGCTGCGACAGGTGCTGCATCGCCAGCCGGACCGCGGCGGCCATGTCCTGCCAGGTCACCTCGATCAGGCCGGAAGGCGCGGTCCCGTGCCCAGGCAGTCGCAGACCGACCACCCACGCGCCCGCGGCCTGCAGGCGCTGCCCCAGCTGGCGCAGGCTGTAGGGGGAATCGGACATGCCATGCAACAGCAGCACGCCGGCCACGGGCTCCGGCGAAGGCAGCTCGAACGTGCGGTTCCAGTCGACCGGCCAGCGACCGGGATCGACCACGCTGCCACGGACGTATCGATTCAGATTGGCCGCGCGGCCGGTGTCCGATTCCTGCCGTATCCTGCGCTCGAGTTCATCGAACAACCGCTGCTCGCGGGCCAGGTAGTCGGCAAACGACCGGTCGCCCGACGACGCGGTGAACTCCTGTTGCAGGACAGTTTCGTGCCAGGGCTCGAGGTCGGCGCGTGAATCGAGATAGACGATACCACCGGCCAGCAATACCAGCACGGCACCGCCGACCGAGTACAGCAGTGCCTTCAACGGGTGCCAGACCAGCCGGACGACGAGGCGCCGGCGGACCGGTTGCTGCCCCGTCGATGACATCGCTTCAGCCGGCGCGCCAGGCCGACGGTCGGCGCTCAATCGTCATCGTCCTTGCGCTTGTAGGCGTGACACAGGTCGCGCTGGATATTGTCGGGTACGACCTCGTAGTCAGCGAGTTCGAGCGTAAAGGTCGCCGCACCACCGGTCATCGCCTTCAGCCGCTCGGGGTAATCGTCGAGCTCGGCCAGGGGCGCCTGCCCCATGACGACGATCTTGCCGAGCGGCAGTGCGCGCGTGCCGAGTACGCGGCCACGCCGCCCCGACAGGTCGCCGGTGATGCTGCCCATCGCATCCTGCGGCACCTGTACCTCGAGATTGACCACTGGCTCCATGATCACCGGGGACGCCCCGCTGATGGCTGCCAGCAGCGCCTT
>JAGRGW010000216.1:2942-9215 GCA_020445315.1 Gammaproteobacteria bacterium | reverse complement strand
GCGCTGCAGTTTCGCGGTTACCTCGCACCGGTCACCGTCATGTCGGTCATACCGACCGCGTTGATCGGCGTCGTGTTCGGCCACATGGCGCTCGGCCTGGACCTGACCCTGCCGAGTATCGTGGGCATGGCTTCGCTGTTCGGCGTCGTCGTCAACGACTCGATCCTGCTGGTCGTCTTCATCCGCGATGCGCGCGCCGCCGGTGTAGCCGTGCCCCAGGCCACGCACGACGCCGCGATAGCCCGCTTTCGACCGATCGTGCTGACCTCGATCACGACCATCGCCGGGCTGATGCCGTTGTTGCTCGAAACCAGCCTGCAGGCGCAGATCCTGATCCCGCTGGCAGCCAGCCTCGCGTTCGGCCTGATGTCGTCGACACTGATCGCCCTGCTGTTGGTGCCGGCGCTGTACTGCATCCTCGATGACTTCGACGCCCTCGGCGAGATCGATGCGGAACCGGGCGATCGGTTACCGGTCTGAAGGGGATGATCGCCGGCGCTGTCGGGCAACACCGAAAAGACGGGCGTTCCCAACGACGGGAACGGCATGCCGAAACATGCGCCGGTTTTTTTACAGTTTCTTGCCAACACCCAATTTAGGACGGGTAACCTACTGTTTTCACTGAGACAATTTCCCTGGCACACGATGTGCTAAATTGTTGAGTGAAACGTCAGTGCCGACGACAGTTGAACCCAGCCGATGACGGGTCAATCGCCGCCATGCCGAGAAAACCTGCCGAAACCCCCGCCCCCGGGTTTAAGGTTGGTTCCCACAGGCCGATTTGACCTGGTGTAGTAAAGAAAGCACCCATCGACGAGAGCCAGTTACAGAGGCAAACATGTACGAGAAATATTACGGCCTCAGCCACGACCCGTTCCGCCTGCTGCCGGATGCGGGAGTGTGCTATCCGCATCGCAGCAATGCCGCTGCCTGGGCCTACATTCGCTACGCGCTGAAGCGCGGCGAAGGTATCGTCGTCGTCACGGGTGCACCCGGGTCCGGCAAGACGACGCTGGCGCACAAGCTGCTGCAGGAAGTCGACAAGGACAAGGTCTTCGCCGTCAGCCTGGTCGCGGACGACCTGTCGCCGACCGACCTGCTGCTCAAGATCGGCTACACCATGGGCCTGCCGGTCGAGGGCAAGGACCGCGCGATGATGACGCTGATGATCGAGCAGCACCTGGTCGAGATGAAGGACTCGGAGCGACGCGTTCTGCTGGTCATCGACGAGGCGCAGAGCCTGTCGCACCAGGCACTCGAGACTGCACGCCGGCTGTCCGACCTGCAGTCCGACGCAACCTCGATGTTCCAGTTGTTCCTGTTCGGCCAGGAACAACTCGAAACCGCGTTGACGTCGCCCAGCATGGAGCAGTTCCAGCACCGCGTCATCGCCCGCTGCCAGTTGGAGCCGATGACGGCGCAGGAGACCAAGGCTTACCTGCGCTACCGCCTGTCGGCAGCCAACTGGAAGGGCAACCCGTCGTTCAACGGGCAGGCGGTCATGGCCATCCACCACTTCAGCGGTGGCCTGCCGCGTCACGTCAACAAAATCTGCAGCCGCCTGCTGCTGCATGCCGCCAGCGAGGAAAAGAACGCACTCGACGAGAACGACGTCAAGGTCGTCGTGCATGACCTGCGCTTCGAAAAGCTCGGTCCCGACCGGCCCGGTGCCGCGGCAACACAGGCGCCGCCACCGATCCCGACGCGCAAGGAGCGGGCATCGATCATCGAGTCGAAGATGGCAGCAGAAAAAACCACCGACGACAGCGATATCGAGCAGACGGCTCCACCACCGCCACAGGCCAAGGTACCGCCGAAACCGATCCCGATGCCGCACGTACAGACACCACCGATGGGCCTGCGCGAGTCGTCGCGCAAACGCTCATCGAGTCACAAGCGCCAGGGCAACAAGTCGGGCAAGACCTCGTCGCGCGCGGTCGTCGGCTTTGTCGCCGTTGCCGCGATCGGCATGCTCGCCGCAGTACTGCTGCTGGGTGGGATCAAGCAGGGACCGGACGCCCCGCCGGCACCGGGAGCGACGGCACTGAAGAAACAGAAACTGCCCGATCCTTACAACAGCGGACCGACCTTCCTGACGACGACGGGTGGCTCCGGCAGTATCCTGCCCGAGCCCGCCGAGGAACAGGAAAACCGCGTCCTGCAGCAATCGGGTTACCTGAGCGCGTTCAACGGCGCGCGGAACGACGTGGCGGCAGACCGGCAGAATGCCGCACTGGCGGCGACCAACCAGCCCGATACCGAACTGACGCTGGCCGGGCTACCGCAGCCGTCGGGTCTCAACCTGACAGTCGACAACGCACATTCGCCCGACACGCTGCTGCGGGCGATGACCGACAACTCGTCGGGTACCCTGATGGGAACGGACGAGTTGACGTCGCCGTCGGGTAAGGCGAAGTCCGGTAACACCAGCCAGTAACGCAAACTGCCCTCTTGCCCTCGCCGCTGACCGGTCGGCGGCGCGGGTGCAGTGCCACGCGGCACGCACCGCTCCGCAGAGCGGCTCCCGTAGCTCCGAAACCGGCGCCCCTGGCAAGATGGGCGCCAGCGGCGCAATCAGTAGTCGTTCAGCGACTCTTCCGGGTCCCAGCCCAGTTCGCGCGCCCGCTCGATCGCGGCGGCGTAGATGGCGCGATGCTTCTGCGCCAGCTCCGGCGGCAGGTTCGAGGCCAGGTGGCCGTACTTGTGCCATTCATCCGAAACCTGGCAGTACAGCGCCTCGATGCGCTGCTGGGTCCAGCCGGCACAGGTCTCCGATTCGGGGATGAAGCCGAACAGCCACGCGTCGCGGATGATGTTGCCGGTGGGGTTCATTGCCCCCTTCGGATCCTTGTCGATACCCTGGTAGACCTTCTGTGCCATTCGCCCGTCCGATTCGAGGGTTGAGGTTTCAGCTGATTTTATCAAAATGGGCCCCCGAACATCCGAAGGAAACCCGTGCATGCCGGCAACCACCCTCGATTACCTGCGTCATGGCCTGCCGGTCGGCGGTACCCGTTTTCGCGGCCACGGCGTCGACGACCCGCTATCCGACACGGGCTGGCAACAGATGCAAACCACCTGCGCCGCCTTGAGTGGCTGGCAGCAGGTCATCAGCTCGCCGATGCGGCGCTGCCGTGCGTTCGCCGAGGCCATCGCCGAGGAGCGCGGGCTGCCGTTGACGGTCGTCGATGACCTGCGCGAGGTGGGATTCGGCGCGTGGGAGGGCATCGACCGTGCCGAGCTGAAGACCTCGCGAACCAGCGAATACGAGGCCTTCTACCGCGACCCGGTCAACAACCGCCCCGCTGGCGCTGAACCCTTGAGTGATTTCGGCGCCCGCATCGCCGCGGTTTTCGACGAGCTGGTCAGCGACTACGCCGGCCAGCACCTGCTGGTCGTCGCTCATGCCGGCGTGATCCGCGCGACGCTCGGCCACGTGACCCAGTCGCCGGCGACAACCTGGTACCGGGCCGCCGTCGACAATGCCGCGATCTCACGCTTCGCCCATGACCATGTCGGCAGCGCGCTGATCGCGCACAACTGGCGACCGACGCTGTAGACTGCATCGGCCGAGCATTTCGAGAACAGAGGAACCCCCGATGGCATTCGCACGCCTGGCCTTCAAGGTCCTTTTGATCCTGCTGGTGCTGCTGATCGGGATCGGGCTCGTCCTGCCCTCGCATACGACAGTCGAGCGCAGCATCGTTATCCATGCCCCGCCGGCGCAGGTCTTCCCGCACGTCAACGGTATGCGCGCGTTCCATGCCTGGTCGCCCTGGACCGACATCGACCCGGAAACGACCTACACCTTCGAGGGTCCCGATACCGGCGTCGGTTCGCGCATGGCCTGGCAGAGCGGAAACCAACAGGTCGGGGCCGGCAGCCAGGAGATCACCGTCAGCCAGGCCGACCGACAGGTCACCACCGCGCTCGAGTTCGGCGGCAAGGGAAGCGGCACGGCGAGTTTCTTCCTCGAACCTGCAGCACAGGGGACGCTGCTGCGCTGGGAGTTCCAGACAGAGTTTGGCTGGGACCTGTTCAGCCGCTATGTCGGCTTGATGCTCGACAGCATGATCGGCGCTTCGTACGACAAGGGCCTGCGTACGCTGAAGTTACGCATCGAGCAGCCCGCTACCTGATCCGCAGCAGCAGTAGCAGCGCCACCAGCACGGCGCCCACGACCAGGCCCGGCCACTCGCTGTCCAGACGCAGCCAGCCGGCGGCCATCGCCACGAATACAGCGCTCGCGAGGATAGTCAGCAATATAAAGACTACAGCTAACCAATGCTGGCGCAGCCAGCGCATCGTGGTACTTTCCGGTGTTGGCAACAGCGACAAAGGGATCACATCATGGCACAGGCCATCGGCGCACAGAGCTACCTGATCGACACCGGCCTCTACCGGCCGGGTCTCGCTGCCTGCTACCTGGTCGCCGATGCCGGCGAGCTGGCCATCATCGATACCGGCACGATGCACTCGCTGCCACACGTGCTGGAGGCGATCGAGTCGATCGGCGCCCGACCGGAGCAGGTGCGTTACGTCATGCCGACCCATGTCCACCTCGACCATGCCGGCGGCACCGGGCAACTGATGCGGGCCTGCCCGAACGCGACGCTGGTCGCACATCCCAAGGGCCTGCCGCACATGATCGATCCATCCAAGCTGCAGGCGGGCGCCACCGCGGTCTATGGCGAGGAGGCTTTCGCCCGTGATTTCGGTGAACTGCTGGCGGTCGACGAAGGCCGCTCGCGCGCGGCCAACGATGGCGAGACCTTCGAACTCGGCGGACGCAGCATCCGCTTCATCGACACGCCGGGACACGCCAACCACCACGGCTGCCTGTTCGACCAGGACAGCGGCTACCTGTACACCGGCGACACCTTCGGTCTGGGCTATGCCGAGTTCCGGGCCGACAGGCAGCCGCTGATCGTCGCAACGACCACGCCGGTCGCTTTCGACCCGGACGCCTGGTTCGACAGCCTCGACCGCATGATGGCGCTCGAACCGAAGGCCTGCTGCCTGACCCACTTCGGCCGTATCGACGAACCCGAAAACCATGTCGACATGCTGCGCGAGAGCATTCGCGCCCATGTCACGATCGCGCTGGCCGAGGAGACCAGGGACGAAGAAGGCCGCGCGGACCGACTGCGCGCGGCGGTGCGCGACCTGCTGGTCGACGCCGGCGTCGCCCACGCCGGTTTGGCGGCGGCGGACGTCGAAGCGATCTTTGCCAACGACATCGAGCTCAATGCGCAGGGACTGGGTGTGTGGCTCGTGCGCCGCGCCAAACGGCGCGATTGATTACCACCGGCAACCGCGCCCACACAGTCACCGGCGCTACCGCTATAATTTCGGGATTTCCCTAGTATCAGGCCAGTCCATGCAACAGACCGACGACCTCCGCATTCGCTCCATCAACGAAGTCGAGCCCCCGGCCGTGGTGCACAAGCACCACCCGCTCACGCCCGAGGCCGCGGCCACGGTGGCTGGCGCCCGCGAAGCCATTCATCGCATCCTGACCCGCGAAGACGACCGCCTGCTCGTCGTCGTCGGCCCCTGCTCGGTCCACGACCCGAAGGCGGCCATGGATTACGCCAACCGGTTGCTGCCGGTCCGCGACCGTCTGCAGGGCGAGTTGATGATCGTCATGCGGGTCTATTTCGAAAAGCCGCGCACGACGGTCGGCTGGAAGGGCCTGATCAACGACCCGGATCTCGATGAGAGCTTCCAGATCAACAAGGGCCTGAACATGGCGCGCGAGCTGCTGCTCGAGGTCAACACCATGGGGCTGCCCGCCGGCACCGAGTTCCTCGACCTGATCAGCCCGCAGTACGTCGCCGACCTGATCAGCTGGGGCGCGATTGGTGCACGCACGACCGAGAGCCAGGGACACCGTGAGCTTGCCTCGGGCCTGTCCTGCCCGGTCGGGTTCAAGAACGGCACCGACGGGACGATGCGTATCGCGGTCGACGCCATGCGCGCCGCCGAGCGTCCGCACGTGTTCCTGTCGTTGACCAAGGATGGCCGCTCCGCGATCTTCAACACGACCGGCAACGCCGACACGCACATCATTCTGCGTGGCGGCAAGCGACCGAACTACGATACCGAGTCCGTCGCCGAGGCTGTCGACGAGATGACCGGCGCCGGCCTCACGCCGAACCTGATGATCGACTTCAGTCACGCCAACAGCCGCAAGCAGCACGACAAGCAGGTCGAGGTCGGTGAAGACGTGGCCCGCCAGATCCGCCGCGGCAACCGCGACATCATCGGCGT
>JAGRGW010000216.1:0-2897 GCA_020445315.1 Gammaproteobacteria bacterium | reverse complement strand
ACCTGATCTACGGCCAGAGCATCACCGATGCATGCCTGGCCTGGGAAGACAGCGAGCCGCTGCTCGAGACACTGGCAGAGGCCGTGCGTCGGCGGCGCAAAGACAAGAAGGCCTAGGCGCCATCGGGTGCAGGCAGCAGCGCCGCAATGGCGACGTAAGCGAGCACCGCGAACCACACCAGGCTGCTGAATCCACCGCTGGCGGCGACCAGCGGTGCAGCCGCGGCGCTGATCACCGAGGCCGAGCCATTGACCGCCCAGGCCCAGGGCACAACGCCGATCGCCCTGCGGCCAAAGCGGCGCAATCCCAGCGGGAAAGGTATTCCCATCGCGAACGCCAGGGGCGCCATCAGTGCGAACCCGACGAACAGACGCGCGGCCGTCGGCAGCGCCGCCCAGTTGGCCAACCAGCCTGGCAGCACCCACAGGTAGACCAGGCTCAACAGGCCGATGACCGATACGGCCAACCACAACACGCGGCGCTCCGATTCGACGCGGCAGCGCTGCGACCACAGGCTGCCCAGCCCGGCGAACACGAGGAAGGCCGCCAGCACCGTCGTCGCCGCATACACGGGGTCGCCGATGAACAGCCGCAGCCGCTGGATCCACGCGATCTCGACGAACAGGAAGGCGACACCGATCCCGGCGAAGTACGCCAGCACGCGCAGCCCGGTACCGGCCAGCGCACGCCGCGTCGCTCCTCCAGTCAGCAATGGCAGGACGATCAGCAGCAGCGCCGCTGCCGCGGCGACCGCGACGCCCAGCACACCGAGGACCATGCCGATATCGCCCCCTGCCTGCGCTGACGCCAGGTTACCGCTCAACAGATCGACCGACAGGCGTACCGCCGTCGCCCAGTCACCGGATCGGTAGGGATACGGCCGATCGTCGCTGGCTGGCACGGGCGGCGCTGCCTCCCCGGGTGCCTGCTCTGCGGCGAACACGGACTGCGCGGCACGGAAGTAGGCCGGTTCCGGCAACTGCCGAAACCGGTTCGCGTCCTCGACCGTCATTGTCGACAGCCAGGCGAGATCGAAGCCGAGACGGTCTGCAAACGCACGAATGGCCACGCGCTGACTGTCGCTCAGCGGGCGCGGAGAGACCAGCAGCAGGAAATCGCGCCAGCCGCGCAACATGGCCACGTGCCCCGACGGCGCTGCGTGGCCGAGTTGCCACAACGTGTCCCGCGCGGTTGCCAGCAGGCGGGATGTCAGCGCCGGTGGATAGCGTAGCGGCCCGTTGATCGCCAGCAGCCCCCCGGGCGACAGCCTCCCGAGATAGCCCAGCATGGCTTCGGCTGTCAGGTCGAAGTCCACGCTCAGCGCATCGAGCCCCACGATGTCCGGCGAAACGTCGAGTCGGACGAGGTCGAAGCGGCGGCCGCCGGTCGCCATGAACGCCCGTTCGGACAGGGTCTGCCAAGTGACCTGCGGCGAGGGGCGCGACCCCGCCCCGTCGCGGTGCAGCGACGCCAGTTGCGGATTCGACTCGACCGCGACGACGTCGCCGGCACCCAACGCAAGCGACTGGACCACCGCGTCGCCGCCGCCGGCCCGCAACACGACCACGGCACGCGGACCATCGAGCAACAGGTAGGGAAGCGCTGACAGGCGATCGCGTTGATAACCTGCGTCATCAGACCCATGGTGCGCCAGCGGTCGCGTACCGACCCGGTCGCCGTCAACGAACACGGCGGCCTGCGGCGGTGGCACGGCCAGCGACTGCAGGCTGAGACCGGGCGCATGCCGAAACGGCACCAGGTCGTTGCTGACCACGGTCAGCGTTCCGACCGGTCCGCTCGAGGCGTGCTCGATGACGGCACCGTCGGTCGCCAGCGCCTGCGCCAGGTCCTTGTACGGCGCCGGCCCGATAGCCAGTGGCGACAAGACTGACAGGCCGGGCACGGCCAACACGGCTGCGGCGGCAGCCAGCACCAGCGAACCCACCGTGCGATTGACCAGCACCCGGGAGGCCAGCCAGGCACCCGCCAAGGCGGCCAGGCTGACGGTGACCAGCAGGGACTGCGGATGCAGCAACCACAGCCCGGGCAGCACCAACAGGGCGCCGGCACCGGCACCGAGCAGGTCGGCCCCGTAGATGCGCGGGATCTGGGACTCGAAGCGCCACAACATGCTGCCGATACTGTTGGCCGCCGCGAACAACGGCACCGCAAGCAGCACGAACATGCCGGCAAGCAGCAGCACCTGCCCACGATCCGATGCAACCGCCATCGGGTCGAACGGCAGCAATCGTGCAGCGAGCACGCAAGCGGGCGCCGACAGGGCGAACAGCGCGGCGTTGCCGAAAAACATCGTCAGCGCGTGTCGGCGCACGCGACCACCGAGCAGGCTGAGCACGGTCCCGCTGACGCCGTACCCCAGCAGCGCGAGACTGATGACGATCTCGATCGAATGCTGCCAATGCACGATCGCGAACAGGCGAATCAGCAGGATCTCGTACGCCAGCGCCGCGGCCGAGATCACGCCGATTGCCAGCAACGGGGGCCGTGGCGCGACGGGGTCAAACACCGTCGTCACCGGCTCAGCGTCGGCCAGTCAGCGGCACGAAGGTGACCGGCGTCAGGTCACGCGTTCTGATCACGCCATCGGCGTCGCGCGTGACCAGCACCAGGCGCTGGGTCGCGTAACGGCTGCCGACCGGTATCACCATGCGGCCGCCAGGCTTCAGTTGCTGCAGCAACGGCGGGGGCACGTGGTCGCCGGCCGCGGTGACGATGATGGCGTCAAAAGGCGCATGGGCCTCCCAACCGAGGTAACCGTCGCCGATTTTCGAGCGCACCCCGCCGAACCCGTGTGCGTCCAGCGTCTTGCGCGCCTGCTGCCCCAGTTCGGCGATGATCTCGACGCTGAACACCTCCGCGCCCATGGCGTCGAGCAC
>JAGRGW010000215.1:3467-8062 GCA_020445315.1 Gammaproteobacteria bacterium | reverse complement strand
TCGACATCATGACGCTGGAGCCGGATGGCGAGGATGGCCCGCACATCGCCATGGCCCTGAACTACCTCGCGGTCGAGAAGGGTGTGCACGACCTGCCGGGCAAGCGCAAGCTGGTTGTCGACACGATCGACGTGACACGCGCGCAGGCCTACGCAGGCACCGGTGGCGGTATCGGCTGGCACGACATCAGCTTCGGTGGAAACTTCAACACGGTGCCGGCGGTCCTGGGACAGATCCAGACGATGAACAACGAGCTCGAGACGCGGATCCCGGCCAAGCCCTCGCGGCCGTGGCTGACCACGGCGATCACCGGCGTTTCCGCCAGCGGCATGAAGCTGGCCCTGGAGCGATCGGAGTCAGCGGGTGGCAGCATCAACACCGCGGAGACAGTCGGCTACTTCGCGATCGAACCGGTCACCCGGATCCGGTTTCCCGACTCGCGCAGCAATGTCGTCGACATGGAGGTGATCCGGTCGGACGAGGTGTTGCAGGGCTGGGGTACCTGCAAGTCCAACCGGATCGGGTTTGCCCGGGACTGGAGCCGCGCACCGGTGGTGCTGGCAACCAAGAACACGCGCGACGGTGACAGCGGCGTCGGGGATGGCGACGGCGGCTGGTTGCGCCGCTGCGGCACGACCACGACCTATACCGAACTCCAGGTCGACGAGGTCCGTTCGAACAAGATCGGCGACCGCAACCGCAGGCATGACGTACGCGAGCGCGCCGGGCTGGTGATGTTTTCCGGCAACTTCGTCATGGAGGCACGGCAACTCGACCACTTCAGGCTGTATCACGACGGGCTCGGCGTGGCTGGCCTCGGTGAGAACGTCAACGTGGTGGCCTGCAGGAACACCGATTGCAGCGAACGCTATACCGACACCGTCACGGTGACGTTCGAACCGGGTAACAGCAGCACGCACTGGAGTGGCGACGGTGTCCTCGGCAACCAGCTGACGTTCAGCGGTGGCGAGGACGACGTGGTCCTGAATCGAAACGCGGGAGGCCGGGTCACGATCGGCCTGACATCGACGCCCACGCCGGACAACCCGACGCGCTGCTTTGTCGGGTCGGTCGAAACCTGTGACATGACATTCGCGACCACCGATTTCGTGGTCACGCTGCCGGACCAGGTCGCGGCCAGGACGTCCCGGGGCACGCTGTCGCTGCCGACCTGCTGGTCCGATTTCCAGTCGACCGGGGTCGACGTCGAGGCCCGCGTGCAGTACAGCGACCCGGCCTGGACCGGTCCCGCCGTCACCGTCAACGGCATGGCGATGCCGGTCGATGGCTCCGCCGGCGCGGTGACGCTGGTCTTCGACGACAGCTGCACGGCACCGCTGGCGGTCGATTACACAGATGTCGGCGAGATCGCGTTGAGCATCCGTTTCGTCGGCAGCGGTGACCTCGATGGCCTGACGATAGCGGGTGCGGACGACCTGGTCTTCTACCCGGAAGAGCTGGAACTCGTGCTGGCCAACGGTGACGGTACGCCGTTATTGGCCGCCGCGGCGGGCGCGTCGCCGGTGCATCCTGCCGGTGCCGCGTTTGCGCTGTCCGTTCGTGCCCTGAACGCGGTTGGCAACGCGGTCGGTGGCTACGCGCCGCAGGGCACGGATCGCCTGCGACTCTATGTCCAGCGTACCGGGCCGGCAGCGGGATTCGAGGGTGTACTGACGCTGGCGGGAACGACCGACATCATCAGCCGGGCTGGTGCGCCAGCCGGGGTCGGCGACTATGCGCAAACCGCGATCGACCCGGCCACGTTCAGTGGGGGGCAGTTGCTGAACCTGCCGGTGAGCTACTCGGACGTCGGCCTGCTGCGGCTCTACCTGGCGGACAGCGACTACATGGGGCACTCGCTGAGTGCCGCCCCGGTGCCGGTTGGGCGATTCGTGCCGGCCGGATTCCAGGCGATCGGCAGCCTCACCAACCGGAGCGCCACCAGCGGGTGTGCGGGCTCGTCGTTCACCTACATGGACGAGCCGATGCGCGCCAGCGTGCAACTGGTGGCGTTGAACGCGGCGGGTGCGATCACGCGCAACTACCAGGGGGCCTTTGCGCGGCTGGATGCCAGCGGCATAACGGCCTACGCTGGCACGATCGGCAGGACACTGACGCTGCGTGACGGCGGCACCGACCTGAGCAGCCGGCTCAACGTCCGCTCCACGTCGCTCGGTGTGCCCTGGTCAGGCGGTATCGCGACGTTGGATCTCGAGGTCTCGCTCGACCGTGCAACGACACCGGACGGTCCCTTCGAATCCGCCAGCCTCGGCCTGATGCTGAGCGATGTCGACGGCGTGCCGCTGCAAGGCCTGGACGTCGACATCGACGGCGACGGGGATTTCGATGTCGTCGAACTGGGCGCCGCGAGACTGGTGCAGGGCAGGCTGTCGGTCGGCAATGCGCACGGCTCCGAGTTGCAGGGGCTCGGCGTACCGCTGGCCATGCACTACTACGCCGGCGCCACTCGCGGATTCGCCGTGCACGGCGATGACAGCTGCACGTCGATCGATGGCGTGACCCTGACCGATATCGACGGCAGCGACGGGCTTGCCGACGGCGAGACCTGTATCGTCGATGATGCCGCGTCGAGCGGTGCCGATGCCTGCGTCCCGGGCACGGCAGGTACCCAGTTCAGCGGCACGGCCGCAGCCGGCCTGTTCGACCTGTATCTTGCCGCCCCCGGCAGTGGCAACACCGGCAGCATCAGGATCACGCCCGATGTCGTCGAATGGGCCAGGTTCGACTGGAGCGGCCTGGGTTTGGGGAATCCGTCGGCGGTTGCTACATTCGGCATCTACAGCCGGGACATCGGGGTCATCTACCAGCGCGACGCGCGCTGAGCCCTGCCGGTACCTTCGCACCACGTTTTCGGATCTCGCAGCGACATGGCTTTTCACAACAGTTACGCGGCCAGGCACCCGCTGCCGGGGCTGATTGTCAACGTGCTTTTGCTGGCCGCTCTCGGGCTGCTGTTCTACGGTCTCCAGGCACCGATCCTGACCCTGGAAAAGTTCTACCTGTTCAGCAATACCGTCAGCCTGTTGTCGGGCCTGCAGCAACTGGCGCAAGAGGCCGAGTGGGGCCTGTTCGTGCTGATCGGTGCTTTCAGCGTCGTCTTCCCGATCCTGAAGAACCTGCTGCTGTTGCTCATCTGGAACTTCGACACGGCGCAGGGCGACGCACACCGTCGTCACCTGGACTGGCTCGTGACCTACAGCAAGTGGTCGATGCTGGACGTCTTCGTCGTCGCGCTGCTGGTCGTGTCGGTCAAGCTGGGATCGCTGGCCGAGGCGCACGTGGAAATCGGCATCTATGCCTTCGCCGCCAGCATTATCCTGACCATGTTATTGTCGTCGTGGATCGGCAGCCACGCGAGCGAGGTCGCCGACCGTTCCACCGGGGAGGGTGTTTGAGATGCATGTGACACTGGTGTACGTACAGGTCTTGCCCGACAGCGTCGACGCGTTTGCCGAGGCCTGCCGGCTCAATCACGAGGCATCGACGCGGGAACCGGGCAATCGCCGTTTCGACGTGTTGCAGGATGCCGTGGACCCCTGTCGCTTCGTCCTCTACGAGGCCTACGTGGACGAGGCCGCGGCCAGGGCGCACAAGGAAACGGCACACTACCTGGCTTGGCGCGAAACCGTGGCGCCGATGATGGCCGAGGCACGGCGCGGCGTGCCCTACAGGGGCCTGTACCCGGCTGCCGATTGACGGGGCCGGTGGCGCGGGCACACTCCGCGATGGCAGATTTCCAGCTTGGGTGCGCTGCCCCGACTGCGCTAGAATTCGCCGTTTGAATGCGCCGACTGAAACCGGGAGAGCAGCGTGCAGGACATCAATCCCATCAAGAATGCCATTGCCGATCTGAGGGGGCGTCTCGAGTCCCTCAGGGGGTATCTTTGACTACGAGGGCAAACAGGAGCGCCTGACCGAGGTTCTGCGCGAGCTGGAGGACCCGGACGTCTGGAACGACCAGGACCGGGCCCAGGCGCTGGGCAAGGAGCGTGCGACGCTCGAGGCGGTCGTCGTCAACATGGACGAACTGCTGTCCGGCCTCGACGACGGCGCTGAGCTGCTCGAACTGGCGGTCGAGGAAGGTGACGAAGACACCGTCTCCTCGGTGGCCGGCGATGTCGAGTCGTTCGAGCGCAGGGTCGGCGAACTCGAGTTCCGCCGCATGTTCTCCGGCGAACTCGATGCCAACAACGCGTTTCTCGACATCCAGGCCGGGTCCGGCGGCACCGAGGCACAGGACTGGGCCGAGATGCTGTTGCGCATGTACCTGCGCTGGGGCGAGCGGCACGAGTTCAAGACCGAACTGATGGAGGTGTCGCCTGGCGAAGTGGCCGGCGTCAAGTCGGCGACGATCCGTTTCGAGGGCGAGCACGCGTTCGGGTGGCTCAGGACCGAGACTGGCGTGCACCGCTTGGTGCGCAAGTCGCCGTTCGACTCCGGCAACCGCCGGCACACGTCGTTCAGCTCGGTGTTCGTTTCGCCGGAGATCGACGATTCGATCGAGATCGAGATCAACCCGGCCGACGTGCGCACCGACACCTACCGCGCCTCCGGCGCCGGTGGCCAGCACGTCA
>JAGRGW010000215.1:0-3418 GCA_020445315.1 Gammaproteobacteria bacterium | reverse complement strand
GTGCAGTGCCAGAACGACCGCTCGCAGCACAAGAACCGCGACCAGGCCTGGAAACAGCTGAAGGCGAAACTGTACGAACTCGAGATCCAGAAGCGCAACGAGAGCGCCCAGGCGCTGGAAGACACCAAGTCGGACATCGGCTGGGGCAGCCAGATCCGCTCGTATGTACTCGACCAGTCACGGATCAAGGACCTGCGCACCGGGGTCGAGACCGGCAATACCCAGGCCGTGCTGGACGGTGGTCTCGACCCGTTCATCGAGGCCAGCCTCAAGAGCGGGCTCTGACCCGCAATCCACCACCGGCGCCACCGGCGCCGGACGCATCAACAGAAGCCCGACATGACCGACCAGCAGCAAGACGAAAACAAACTGATCGCGCAGCGCCGCGAGAAGCTCGCCGCCATCCGTGGCAACGGCGTTGCTTTCCCGAACCATTTCCGCCGCGACGTGCTCGCCGCCGAGTTGCAGGACCGCCTCGGTGACAAGGACAAGGACGAACTCGCGCAGCTCAACCAGCGCGCGCGTGTCGCCGGCCGCATCATGGCGCGGCGCGGGCCGTTCCTGGTCATCCAGGACATGTCGGGCCGGATCCAGTTCTACGTCGACAAGAAGAACCTGTCCGAAGACCTTGCCGCGCAGATCAAGGGTTGGGATATCGGCGACATCGTCGGCGGCGAGGGACCGGTGCACAAGTCGGGCAAGGGCGATCTGTACGTCTACCTCGACGACGCCGCGCTGTTGACCAAGGCGCTGCGGCCGCTGCCGGAAAAGTGGCACGGCCTGGCCGACCAGGAGCAGCGCTACCGGCAGCGCTACGTCGACCTGATCGTCAACCAGCAGGCGCGCGACACCTTCGTCATGCGCTCGCGCATCATCGACTACATCCGGCGTTACTTTGTCGACGCCGGCTTCCTCGAGGTCGAGACGCCGATGATGCAGGTGATCCCGGGCGGGGCGTCGGCACGACCCTTCGTGACCCACCACAACGCGCTCGACATGGCGCTTTACCTCCGCATCGCACCGGAACTGTACCTGAAGCGTCTCGTCGTCGGCGGTTTCGAGAAGGTCTTCGAGATCAACCGCAATTTTCGCAACGAGGGGCTGTCGACGCGGCACAACCCCGAGTTCACGATGATCGAGTTCTACGAGGCCTACGTCGATTTCCACGCCTGCATGGATCATACGGAGACGCTGCTGCGCGGCATCGCCAGCGACCTGCTGGGTTCGACCGAGGTCGTCTACCAGGGCGAGACCTACGATTTCGGCAAGCCGTTCGCCCGCCTGACGGTCAAGGACTCGATCCTGCAGTTCAACCCGGACATCGCCGCCGCCGATCTCGACGACCTGCAGACGGCGTCGGCAATCGCAAAGCGACTCGGTATCCAGGTCAAGCCGACCTACGGACTCGGCAAGGTCCAGATCGAGATCTTCGAAAAGACCGTCGAGCACCAGCTGAAGGATCCGACCTTCATCACCGCGTACCCGACCGAGGTCTCACCGCTGGCGCGGCGCAACGACGACGACCCGTTCGTCACCGACCGCTTCGAGTTCTTCGTCGGCGGGCGCGAAATCGCCAACGGCTTCTCCGAGCTCAACGACCCGGAAGACCAGGCCGAGCGCTTCCGCCGCCAGGTCGAGGAGAAAGAGGCTGGCGACGACGAGGCCATGCACTTCGATGCCGACTACGTGCGGGCACTCGAGCACGGCCTGCCGCCGACGGCGGGCGAGGGCATTGGCATTGACCGCCTGGTCATGCTGTTCACCGACTCGCCGTCGATACGCGACGTCTTGCTGTTCCCGCACATGCGACCCGACGGCTGATCGTCGCTGCAGCGCACAAAAATGCCCTGAAGCCGCCGGCGCGTTTGCGTACCGGCGGTTTTTTTTTGACGTCCGTCATGCACAAGCCAATCAGTCCGGCCGCGAGCGCTTTGCCGGGGGTGCGGCGTGCTAAACAGTAATCGGGTTCTGCAATCGATTTTTCACCAAGGGACATTGTGTAGTGAATGACAGTTCTGTAACACGTCAGTGGGTCTACGCCTTCACCGAAGGCGACGGTAGCAACAAGAAACTCCTCGGGGGCAAGGGCGCCAACCTGTGCGAGATGACCCAGATCGGTCTCAACGTACCACCCGGGTTCGTCATTACCACCGAGGCCTGCCTGCATTACCTCGATTCGGGCAGCAAGGCGGTGCCGGCGGACATGATGGAACAGGTGCATGCGCACATGCGCCGCGTCGAGGAGGCGACCGGCAAGGGCTTCGGCGATCCCGAAAACCCGCTGCTGGTCTCGGTGCGCAGCGGCTCGGCGCTGTCGATGCCCGGCATGATGGACACGATCCTCAACCTCGGTCTGAACACGGCAACGCTGCAGGGCGAAATCCGCCAGACCGGCGACGCCCGCTTCGGTTACGACGCCTATCGGCGTTTCATCCAGCTGTTCGGCAAGGTCGCGATGGGCGTGCCGGACGAGGTATTCGATGCCGAGCTGGCCGCGATCAAGCAGGCGGTGCACGTGACCGAGGACGTCGGCCTGTCGGCCGACGATCTGCAACAGGTCTGCGAGCGTTTTCTCGATGTGTTCAAGACGCACACCGGGCGGGCGTTTCCCGAGGATCCCTACGAGCAGCTGGAGATCGCGATCAAGGCGGTGTTCGGCTCTTGGATGGGCAAGCGCGCGGTCGACTACCGGCGCGAGTTCAAGATTACGCCGGACATGGCCAATGGCACCGCGGTCAACATCTGCACGATGGTGTTCGGTAACCGTGGCAACGATTCGGCGACCGGTGTGGCGTTCACCCGCAACCCCGGCACCGGCGAGGACAAGCTGTTCGGTGAGTACCTGGTCAACGCCCAGGGCGAGGACGTCGTGGCCGGCATCCGCACGCCCAAGCCGATCAGCCAGCTGGCGGTCGAGATGCCCGAAATGGCACGTCAGCTCGACGAGCTGCGCGACCGGCTCGAGTCGCATTACAAGGAGGTCCAGGACTTCGAGTTCACGATCGAGCGCGGCGTGCTGTACTGCCTGCAGACGCGCAACGGCAAGATGAACGCCGTCGCCATGGTGCGGACCTCGGTCGAGATGATGAAGTCCGAATTGATCAGCCGCGAGCGGGCGCTGTTGCGGGTCGACCCCGAGCACCTGGAGCAGATGCTGTATCCGCGCCTCAGCCCGGATTTCAAGGGTGAGCCGCTGGCGCAGGGTCTGCCGGCATCCCCCGGTGCGGCGTCCGGCTACGCGGTGTTCGATGCAGACCGCGCCGAGGTCCAGGGCAAGGACATGGGCCGGCCGGTGATCCTGGTGCGCGAGGAGACCAAGCCCGAGGACATCCACGGGTTCTTCGCCTCGCAGGGCATCCTGACCAGCCGCGGCGGCAAGACGTCGCATGCAGCGGTGGTCGCGCGCGGCATGGGCAAG
>JAGRGW010000214.1 GCA_020445315.1 Gammaproteobacteria bacterium | reverse complement strand
TCAACGCCGCCGCGTCTGCAGCGTGTTCTGCAAAACCCGGTTGGTCACCCAGGCGTGCAGCAGCACCTGCTGGAAACGACTCAGCGACTGGAACTGCACGCCGGTCAGGTAGATGTGGCCACCACCCAGGGCGCCGTCCTCGTCGCGTTCGGTGATGTTGCGGATGATGCCGACCAGGCCGAGGTCCTCGGTCTGACCGCTGATCGCCAACTGGAACTTGATGTGCAGCATCTCGCCGACCTGGCCGAAAGTCTCGGTGCTCGACAGCTTGGCGCCGGTCTCGCTGAGATCGACGACCATCGCCGGGCGGAAGCTGTCGGCATCGCTGGACTGCGCGGTATTGCGTGCAACGGCATCGACCTGGACGTTGACGCGCGAGGCGTTGCGCACGACGATCTGCTCGAACTCATCCGGGTACTCGAGGTGCAGGTGCGGGTACGGTTTCATCGACGCGTACAGCACCTGGGCGACGAAGCCGAGTACGCGCTCGCCCTTGAGCACGCGCACGGTAAAGCGCTGGCCCTCGCGCACGATCTGCACCTTGCCATCGACCGTCGGCGTCGTGATGACCAGGCTGCTGCCGGGCAGCGAGCCGATCAGCCGCACCGAGTAGCGCGGCGCCTTTTCGGGCACCGTCGCCTGGATCTGCAGAATCGTGCCCGCGGGCAGGTTGATCAAGTCGTTTGATTCGTTCACGACAGCTATAGCGTTTCGTGGGGCGTTTTCTTTATACCCGCAGCATCACGTTGTTGATTCGAAGCCATTGCCTGCTCTACGTTGCGGGCATGCAGGACTCGCCGCAAGCCGAATCACCGACGCTGCAGGTTCGTATCGTCGAACAGATCGCCGACGTGCCGCGCGCGGCGTGGAACGGGCTGGGTGTCATGCCCTACCCGTTCCTGCGCCACGAGTTCCTGCAGGCGCTGGAGCAGCACGGCTGCCTCGGCGAGCGCTACGGCTGGCTGCCGCGCCACGTCACGCTGTGGGACGGTGACGACACCCTGGTCGGCGCGGCGCCGATGTACCTCAAGTTCAACTCGTACGGCGAGTTCGTGTTCGATTGGGCCTGGGCCGACGCCTACGAGCGCAACGGCCTGCGCTACTACCCCAAGCTGGTCAGCGCGTCACCCTACACGCCGGCGACGGGACCGAAGCTGCTGACAGCCCGGCCCGACGACGATGCGACGCGCGACCTGCTGATCGCCGCCGGCGCCGCGCTGGCCGAGCAGACCGGCGTGTCGTCGCTGCACTGGCTGTTCACGACCGGCGACGAAACCGGGCGGCTGGAGCGGACCGGCCTGTTGCGCCGCATCGGCTGCCAGTTCCACTGGACCAACCGCGGCTACGCCGATTTCGACGCCTTTCTCGCGACACTGACCTCGGGCAAGCGCAAGAACATCCGCAAGGAACGACGCAAGGTCGTCGACGCCGGTGTCACGTTTCGTCTGCTCGACGGCAACGCCGCCAGCGAACACGACTGGGCCGTGTTCCACGACTTCTACGAGTCCACGTTCCATCGCCGCGGCGGCATTCCGACCCTGTCGCTCGGCTTCTTCCAGGCCATCGCCGACAGCATGCCCGAAGGCGTGCTGCTGATCATGGCGGAGCACGACGGCAAGCCGGTCGCGGCAGCCTTTTGCCTGGTCGGCGAAGACACGCTGTACGGCCGCCACTGGGGCTGCAACGCCTACTTCGACAACCTGCACTTCGAGGCCTGCTACTACCAGGGACTCGATTTCTGCATCCGCCGCGGCCTGGGGCGCTTCGAACCCGGCGCCCAGGGCGAGCACAAGATCGCGCGCGGTTTCCTGCCGACCGAGACCTACTCGGCGCACTGGCTGGCCGATCCACGGTTCCGCGACGCGATCGGCAAGCACCTGGACTTCGAGCGCGTCGGCATGGGCGACTACCTGGACGAGATGCACGCACGCAGCCCCTACCGGGCCGATTGAACCTGGACACGATCTGGTCCCTGGCGTGTCCGGGACTGCGGGCACTGTTTTGTCGCGATTCAATGGCTTACATTCGGCAGGGTCGTTTCAGATGGTGAGGTGAGACAAGGCAAATGCGCCGCACCCCGGGTGTAGGGTGCAATAAGCGAAGCGCATTGCACCAATGCCGTTCCCGGCGCAACGCCCTGCGGGTGTTGCGCCCTACGAGCGCTTGCGATCTCTCCTACCCATTTCAGCAAGACACAACGAATTCAATAGAGACGGAACCAGGCACGTCGTGATCTTCGATCTGGATGGCACACCGGCGGATATCGGGTTTCCCGACACCTACCTCGCCGAAACGGAACCCAACGGCCTGCTGGCGATCGGTGGCGACCTGTCGAAGGAGCGCCTGCTGAGCGCCTATCGCCACGGCATCTTCCCTTGGTACAGCCCCGGCCAGCCGATCCTGTGGTGGAGCCCGGCACCGCGCATGGTGCTCTACCCGGGGGAATTTCACGTGTCACGCAGCCTGCGCAGGACCTTGCGCCGCGGTGCGTTGCGGATCAGCGTCAACCAGGCCTTCGCCGAGGTCATCAAGGCGTGTGCAGCGCCGCGTGACCTGGTGGGCGGCAGCTGGCTGCTGCCCGAGATGATCGCCTCGTACGTCCGCCTGCACGAGGCCGGTTACGCGCACTCGATCGAGGTCTGGGAGAACCATCGCCTGGTTGGCGGGTTGTACGGCATCGCGCTGGGACGCGTGTTTTTCGGCGAGTCGATGTTCAGCCGCCGGACCGACGCGTCGAAGGTGGCGATGGCGCAGCTGGCCGAACTGGCGCTGTCGCAGCCGTTCGACCTCATCGACTGCCAGGTCTACACCGAACACCTGTCGAGCCTGGGCGCGCGCGAGATCAGTCGCGACGATTTCCTGCTCGCACTGTATCGCGGCATCGATGCCGAATCCCGCCCGCTGGGCATCCTGCCGATGCGCCCGGCCAGCGACCTGGTCACAGCGGTTCCGGCGGGCGGTCAGTGACCCGCCACGAGCGCCAGCTGCCGCTGTACCTGTCGGCGCCACACGACTGCAGCTACCTCGCGGGCCGGGTCAGCAACACGCTGTTCGCGGACCCGGGCGGCGACATGGATATGGCCACCTACAGCCAGCTGCTGCAGCAGGGCTTCCGGCGCAGCGGGCGGATCGTCTACGCGCCGCGCTGCGAGGCCTGCCGGCAGTGCATCTCGGTGCGCGTGCCGGTACGCGGTTTCAAGCCAAAACGCATCCACCGCCGTGTGCTGCGCGCCAACGACGATGTCACCGTGCACCTGCGGCCACCGCGTTTCGACCCCGAGCACTTCGCCCTGTACAAGCACTACACGGCCGCGCGCCACGGCGACGGCGAAATGGCCAATGCGTCACCCGAAACCTACATGGAGTTCCTGCACACCGACTGGTGCGACACGGCGTTCATCGAGTTCCGCCTGGAAGACAGGCTGGTCGCCGTCGCCGCGACCGACCTGCCCGATGACGGGCTGTCGGCGGTTTACACCTTCTTCGACCCGGCGCTGGCATCGCGCTCACTGGGCACCTTCGCCATCCTGCAGCAGATCGAGGCCGCGCGCCGCCGTGGCCTCGACTACGTGTACCTCGGCTACTGGATCCGCGACAGCCGCAAGATGCACTACAAGGCCGGGTTCCGGCCGCTGCAACTGTGGTTCGACGGTCGCTGGCAGGCCGTCGGCGCGACCGACCCCCTGCCCAACCCGGACCTTCCCACTGACAGCTGAGACAGCCCCACCCCCCGGCCGATGCCGCGCAAACGACGATATGGTCGCGCAAAAAATCTGGTCTGGTATAATTTCGCGCCTCGCAGCGACCATCAACATCGGTGGGCGCGCTTTCGGACAGTGGTAGATGGCTAAAGAAGACGTTATCGAAATGGAAGGCACCGTGGTCGACACGTTGCCGAATACGATGTTCCGGGTGGAACTCGAGAATGGTCACGTGGTGACCGCACACATCTCGGGCAAGATGCGCAAGCACTACATCCGCATCCTGACCGGCGACAAGGTCAAGGTCGAGCTCACGCCTTACGACCTGAGCAAGGGCCGCATCGTCTACCGCGAACGCTGATCACCGCGCGCGGGCGCGCCTGCAGCACCCGCTCAGTGTACCGCGGCGCCCTCGAAGTCGAATGACAGGGCATCGTCGACCACGCGGATCCTGACCTTTCCGCCCTGGGCCAGGCTGCCGAACAGCAGTTCCTCGGCCATCGGCTTCTTCACCTGCTCCTGGATGACGCGCGCCATCGGCCGCGCACCCATCTGCGGATCGTACCCGCGATCGGCCAGCCAGGT
>JAGRGW010000213.1 GCA_020445315.1 Gammaproteobacteria bacterium | reverse complement strand
GCCGAAACCGACCGGCTGCGTCTGACTTGTCGCGGCCACCCCTGGCCGCATGCTGAGCCAACGCCGTGCCACCTCCTGGCGCGGCGCCGGCGTCTTTCCGGCCGTGCCGGGAACCCCCACTGGCCAGATTTTCTCCCCGATTTCCAATTCCCGTAACCGATGATCGCGATGACCGGGCGTGCCCGCCGTGGTCGCTGCGACCCGGCATCAGCTCCAGCGCCGTCGTCGCAGATTGCCTGCATCTTGGCCACGACAACGAAAAACGTTGAGCCATGCGGCTTGGCCGACCCGAATGCCTTTTCTACCTAAAGATTCGCCGCCCGGCGTCGATACCGCCCTTGAGTCGCACGAGAACGCTGCCGGTGTGCAGCCCAGACCCTGCGTGTTCCCGTGTGTAACCATCGCCGGCGCGTGGGCCGACGACTGGTTCGTTACCTGCCGATTTCATTAGGAGTTCAAAACATGGCAGCAAGTATTCTGGCTGTAGATGATTCAGCATCGATGCGCCAAATGGTGTCATTCACCCTCAAGGGAGCGGGTTACGATGTGGTCGAAGCGGCGGATGGTGTCGAGGCGCTCAATATCGCCAAGACGCGGTCGGTGAACCTGGTCATCACGGATGTGAACATGCCGAACATGGATGGCATCTCGCTGATTCGCGAGCTGCGGGCACTCCCGACCTACAAGTTCACGCCCCTGCTGATGCTGACCACGGAGTCGAGCGCCGACAAAAAGCAGCAGGGCAAGGCGGCCGGCGCCACTGGCTGGATCGTCAAGCCTTTCAATCCGGAGCAGTTGCTCAACACGGTCAAGAAAGTCCTCAGCTAGGCGCTGTCTCGGTCTGCGAATCCGGAGGGTGGCATGAGTATCGATATGGCGCAATTCCACCAGGTCTTCTTCGAAGAGAGCTTCGAAGGCCTGGATATCATGGAAACCGGGCTGCTGAACATGGATCCAGGGGCGGCCGATGCAGAAGAGATCAACTCGATCTTCCGCGCCGCCCATTCGATCAAGGGGGGGAGCGGGACGTTCGGTTTCATGAACGTCTCCGATTTCACCCATGTCATGGAAACCCTGCTGGACGAAATGCGCGATGGTCGCCGCGAGGTGACTGCCGATGCCGTGGACGTCCTGCTGCAGTCGGTCGATGTCCTGCGCGAGATGTTGATCGCCGCCCGCGACGGCGGCACCGCCGATGAGCAGCGGGTCAAGAGCCAGCACGACGAACTGCACCGGGTCCTTGCCGACAAGAACGCCACCAGTGAGCCGGCGCCGACCGCGCCCGCGAGCGTCGAGGCGGCCGGTCCCGACGTCGAGCCGACCGGCTGGAAGATCGTGTTCAGACCGCATCAGCACCTGATGCGCACCGGCAACGACCCGTTGCGTATCATCCGTGAACTCGCCTCGCTGGGCGAGATGCAAGCCGAATGCGATATCGCCGGGCTGCCCGCTTTCGAGGACTTCGAGCCGGAAGACTGTTACCTGTCGTGGGAACTGCGACTGCAGGAACCGGTCGACAGGGCCCAGATCGACGATATTTTTGAATGGGTCGAAGACGACTGCGACTTCGCCGTCATCCCAATGATGCCGGAGGGTTTCGATGCCAGCCGTGCACTGAACGAGGCCGTGGCGGACCCTACTCCCCAGGCCGATACCGTTGCCCCCGTGCTCAGCGAGGTCGAGAAGCCGGCCGACCGTCGCGCCGAGGGCGAGCGCCGACAGGTGCCGGAACGCCGCAAGGCCGCGCCTGCCGCTGCCGCCGGGTCGAGTTCCATTCGGGTCGACATCCACAAGATCGATGGACTCATCAACATGGTGGGTGAACTTGTTATCACCCAGTCGATGCTCGGCATGCTCGGTGAAGAATTCGACATGAGCCGCGTCGAGCGTCTCAAGGAAGGCCTGGCCCAACTCGAGCGCCACACCCGCGAACTGCAGGAAAGCGTCATGCAGATTCGCATGGTCCCGATCAGTTTTTCGTTCAGCCGGTTCCCGCGCCTGGTGCATGATCTCAGTGCCAAGCTGGGCAAGAAAATCGAGCTGAAGATGAGCGGCGAGAGTACCGAGGTCGACAAGACCGTCATCGAGAAGATCGGTGATCCGCTGGTACACCTGGTGCGCAACAGCCTCGATCACGGTATCGAGACACCGGAGGAGCGCGTTGCCGCGGGCAAACCGGAGACCGGTACCGTGCACCTCACCGCGTCGCATCGTGGCGGCAACATCGTCATCGAGATTCGTGACGACGGTCGGGGACTGCCGCGAGACAAGATCCTGGCCAAGGCCATCGACCGCGGCCTGGTGCGCCCCGATGACAACCTCAGCGACAAGGATGTTTACGACTTGATCTTCCAGCCCGGGTTCTCGACCGCCGAGCAGGTCAGCGACGTGTCCGGGCGTGGTGTGGGTATGGACGTCGTACGCCGGAATATCAACGAACTCGGCGGCGCGATCGAAATCGAATCCACGCAGGGAAAAGGCAGCGCCATCATCATTCGCCTGCCGCTGACGCTGGCGATCCTCGACGGCCAGACCATACGCATCGGCAGCGAGACCTACATCGTGCCGCTTGTGTCTATCGTCGAGTCGATTCAACTCCAGCAGTCGATGCTGAACACCGTGGTCGGACGCGGCGAGACCTTCACCCTGCGTGAAGAGTACCTGCCGATCGTGCGCATGCACGAATTGTTCGGCATCGAAGATCACGACGCCCAGGCGCTGACAGACGGTATCCTGGTCGTCGTAGAGGGCGAAGGGCGCAAGTGTGGCCTGTTCGTCGATGACCTGCTCGGTCAGCAACAGGTCGTCATCAAGTCGCTCGAGGCCAACTACCGCAAGGTGGAAGGCATATCCGGTGCGACGATTCTCGGCGACGGTTCCGTTGCCCTGATTCTCGATATACCCGGCCTGATGCGACTGGCCAAGCATAGTGGCGGTCGTGCCGGTTCACCGCTGGCAATGACGGCCTGACGACGGAGCTGAGACGCATGAACCAGAACGCGCTCGTGATCGACGATGCCCAGCAGGGTGACGTTTCCGGTACCCAGTACCTGACCTGTACGCTCGCCAGAGAGCAGTACGGTGTCGGTATCCTGCAGGTACGGGAGATACGCGGTTGGGAACAGGTAACCCGTATCCCCAACTCGCCCGCGTACGTCAAGGGTGTGATCAACCTGCGCGGCACGATCGTTCCGATCCTCGACCTGCGCCTTCGTTTCGGTTTGCCGACCGAGCCCTATGGCAAGGAGACCGTCGTCATCGTCGTGCGTTCATCGGACCGGGAGGGCGATGAACGTTCCATTGGCCTGGTTGTCGACGCTGTCTCCGACGTCATCGTCGCACGCGACGAGGACATTATCGGTACACCGGAATTCGGCGCCAACGTACCCACTGAGAACATCTCTGGCCTGGTCAGCGAAAAAGGCGAGATGGTGATGCTGCTCGACATCTGCAGCCTCATGGACTTCGCCATCGACGAGTCCTGAGGCGAACCCTGCCGCCAACAGGATCCTGCGCCGGCAAGTTAACTGCCGGTGCGTTCACCATCCCTTCGTGATGCCGGCATTTCTACGCGTGCGCGAGCACACCGGCGTGCGCCGAACCGGCCTCTCCAATTGGCAGGCCTGCTGCCAAATCGTTCGATATTCGCCTCAAGAATTGCCTGCCTGCGCCGATTAAGCGGCAGAGGGCACGAGGCGGCCATGCGCCGTGACGGTCCAAGGATACATGGTTGCTCGCTCCCACTTACCGAATTGCCGGGGAAGTCTATGAAGATCAATGAACCCGTAACCGACAACGAAGTTCCGTTTCCCAAAGACACGATCCTGGTATCGAAGACCGACCGTAAAGGCATCATTACCTACGCGAACCCGGCCTTTGTTGCTATCAGTGGGTACAGCGAGGCAGAACTGCTGGGCAGGAACCACAACCTCGTCCGTCATCCGGACATGCCGCCGGAAGCCTTCAAGGACCTGTGGGATACCGTACACGCCGGACAGACGTGGACCGGCATCGTGAAGAACCGGGCCAAGAACGGGGATTACTACTGGGTGCGGGCAAATGTAACACCGATCCCCATGGCGAACGGCGAAGTCGAGTACATGTCGGTAAGAACCGAGCCGTCGGCCGAGGAGAAAACGTTTGCGGAAGGCCTGTATCGTCAGATCCGTGCCGGCCAGGCCAAGGTGCCGCAATCACTCGAGGCCGGTTCACCCTGGACGGCCGAGCGTCTGAACCTGTTTGCGTCGGCCGGCATTGCCGCCCTGGCGTTGCTGACGATGATCGTATTGCTGAGCGGCGCCGGTACGGGTGTCACGTCCGGCCTGCTGATGATTACTGCTGCCGTTGCCCTGGGCCTCGGTTACCTCGTGCAACAGCACGTTGTTCGTCCGCTGCACTATGCCTCCGGCAAGCTCGGCCAGTTCGTCGCCGGTGAGTACTTCGACTGGGCCCAGGCCACCGAGCGCGGTGCTGTCGGCAACATCCTGCAGTCGATCCGCTCGACCCAGATCAAGCTCGGCTTCGAAGTCACCGATGCCCAGCGCCGCGCCGATGAAACCGCACGCATCCAGACTGCGCTGAACTGTGCGTCGACCAACGTGATGATGGCCGATGCCGAGTTCAACGTCATCTACATGAACGACGCCGTGAAGAAGATGTTCCGCGAGGCCGAAAGCGACCTGCGCGAACAGCTGCCGCATTTCGATGCCGAAGACATCCTCGGCAACAACATCGATGTCTTCCACGCAAACCCGGCGCACCAGCGCCACCTGTTGTCCGAACTGGCGGACGGATACGAAAACGAGATGAATGTCGGGGCCCGCACGTTCCGTATCATTGCCAATCCGGTCATCAATGTCGACGGGGCGCATCTCGGTACCGTGGTTGAATGGGCCGACCTGACGGCGCAGCGCGCCGCGGAAAAGGCCCAGGCAGAACAGGAGGCCATGGAGAAACGCCACGCGGCCGAGAATCTGCGCGTTCGCACCGCGCTCGATAACGTGTCGAGCTGCGTCATGATGGCCGATTCCGAGAACAACATCATCTACATGAACAACAAGGTCGCCGACCTGTTCCAGCGCAGCGAGTCGGAAATTGCCACCGTGCTGCCGGGCTTCTCGGCGGAAAAAATGATGGGCGCGAACATCGACGGTTTCCACAAGGACCCGTCGCACCAGCAGCGCTTGATCGCGGCGCTGAAGGGGCCGGTCAAGAGCGAGATAACGCTTGGCAGCCTGACCTTCGCCTTTACCGCCAACCCGGTCGTCAATGGCGACGGTGAACGCCTCGGTACCGTCGTCGAATGGGTCGATCGGACCAATGAACTGGCGATGGAAGACGAGCTTGAGTCGATCGTCGCCGCGGCACGCTCCGGCGAGTTGTCCGAGCGCGTGTCGATGAGTGGCAAAGACGGGTTCTTCAAGCACCTGGCGCTCGGTATCAACTCGCTGCTCGACGATCTCAGCAGCGTGTTCAACGACCTGTCGAAGACGTTGAGCGCGATGTCGGACGGCGACCTGACCAAGCCGATCCTGCACGATTACAAGGGTGAGTTCGGCCGCATCAAGGACAACCTCAACAACACGCTGGTCCATATCTCGAACACGGTGTCGCAGCTCAACGAGGCGACCGAGTCCGTCAACGTTGCATCCAACGAGATCTCCTCCGGCAACAGCAATCTGTCGGCCCGTACCGAGCAGCAGGCATCGAGCCTCGAGGAGACGGCGGCGAGCATGGAAGAACTGACTTCCACCGTACGCAATAACGCCGACAACGCGCAGCAGGCCAATCAGGTTGCCGCCAGCGCGCGTCAGCAGGCAGAGAAGGGCGGCGAAGTCGTCAGTCGCGCGGTGACCGCGATGGACCAGATCAATGCTTCGTCGAACAAGATTGCCGAGATCATCGGCGTCATCGACGAAATCGCGTTCCAGACCAACCTGCTCGCGTTGAACGCCTCGGTCGAGGCAGCGCGCGCCGGTGAACAGGGCCGTGGTTTTGCCGTCGTCGCGACCGAGGTCCGCAACCTCGCCTCGCGCTCGGCCAACGCGGCGAAAGAGATTAAGGACCTGATATCCGACAGTGTCAACAAGGTCCACGCTGGCGCGGAGCTGGTCAACGAGTCCGGCGAGACGCTCGCCGAGATCGTCACCGGTGTGAAGAAGGTTGGCGACATCGTTGCCGAGATCGCCGCTGCGAGCTCGGAGCAGGCCGCCGGTATCGACCAGGTCAACCAGGCCATCACCAGTATGGACGAGATGACGCAGCAGAATGCCGCGCTGGCTGAACAGACGTCCGCCGCATCGGTATCGCTTTACGAAAAGGCGCAGGAGATGGGGCAGACGATTGCGTTCTTCACCGTCGCCGATGACCCCGAGGCGATGATCAGTCAAATGCAGGAACTCGGCGTAAACCGCTACGGCGCGGCCGATTCGGAGTTCGATTTCTTCGCCGCCCGCACGGCTCACCTCGCATGGCGTCAGCGCATTCGGGAGTTCCTGGACGGCGACAAGTCACTGACCCACGACGAGGCGGTGTCTCATCGTGACTGTGCGTTGGGCAAGTGGCTCTACAGTGTCGGCCTCGACAGCTATGGCCATATCGAGGACATGCAGGTCATGGAAAAGGATCACGAGGTCATGCATGCCGTGATCCGCGAGATCATCGACCTCAAGTCACGTGGCGACAAGCAAAACGCCGAGGAACGCTACCTCGAGATCGAGCGGCTGTCCGGCAAGATCGTCTCGCTGCTGAAGTCTGTTGAGCGCAAGGTCAGTCACTAATCCGAATTCGACGGAGCCGTCATGCAAGAACAAGTGTCAAAAAACCCCTCGGGCAACAAGGGCCAGTACCTGAGTTTTCACCTCGGCGCCGAAGACTATGCCGTCGACATTCTTCGGGTGCAGGAGATACGGGGGTGGGAAAAAGTACGCACCTTGCCGGATTCGGAGGACTACGTAAAAGGCGTGCTCGACCTGCGCGGCACGATCGTGCCGATCATCGACCTGCGTGTGCGGTTCGGTGAGAGCAACCCGGAGTACTCGGCGACGACAGTGGTCATCGTTATGGCGATCGACCTCGGCGAGTCCCATCAGCAACTCGTTGGCGCCGTCGTCGACGGGGTTTCAGATGTGCTGGACATCAATCGCAGTGACCTGAAGCCGCCGCCGGATATTGGTGGCACGGTCAGCCGCAGGTATCTCGAAGGCATGGTGAGCCTGCCTCGGGGCATGGTAATCCTGCTCAACCTCGACAAGCTGTTCAACCCCAGGGAAATGGCCCGGCTGCGCGACCTGGGTTGCGACTGAAGGGGCGAATGATGCGTACCGTGGCCGTGGTCAACCAGAAGGGTGGGGTCGGCAAGACGACAACTGTCGTCAACCTCGCGCATGCACTGTCGCGTGGCGGTGAACGCGTCATGCTCGCCGATCTCGATCCGCAGGGACACCTGTCGGCCTGTCTCGGTGTTCACCGGCCGCCAGCCAGCGGCATGGACAGGGTGCTCGAGGGACAGGGCGGCCCGGGTGACTACGCCGTGCCACTGAAACACGGCATGCGGCTCGTGCCCAGCGGCGAGTCGCTCGATGAATTCGGGCGCTTCGATGTCGGCAAGGCGAAGGCCTATGCGCTCGAGGACGCCCTGCTGGCTGCCCCGCCAAAGGTGGATCGCTTGTTGCTGGATTGTCCACCGTCGTCGAACCTGATCTCGGTCAACGCCATCGTAGCCGCCGACGAGGTCTGGATTCCCGTGGCCGGCGACTACCTCTCGCTCACCGGCCTGGCGCGCCTGATCCTGACATTGAAGCGTCTCGATCCCCTGCGTCGAAAGCCGTTGCGCAAGCGGGTTTTCATGAGCCGCTTCGTTGCGCGCCGGCGCCTGGCACAGGAAGTCCGCACGAAACTGAAGCAGCATTTTCCGGAGTACCTGATCGAGTCGGTGGTCAGCGAGTCGGCCGCGCTGGCCGAGTGCGCCGGCGCTGGTCAGTCCGTGTTTGATTATCGTCCGGCGTGTAAAGCCGCCGCCGAGTTCGAGCGACTCGCCGAAGAACTCGTTTTTGCAAAGGTATCGAGCGATGAGCAAGAAAAAACCAGTCATGTCGCATGATCCGTTGGCCGGCCTGGCCGAGGGTGCCAATGAGTCGCCGGCTGCTGAGGCGAATGACTCTGCGCAAACGGCCACCGCTGACGAAACGACTGCGGCCGAAAGCACGGACGGGATGCAGGTCCCTGCCGTTGTCGTGCTGCCTTCGAGTCTGACCATCGCGGAGATTGGCGAACTCTACCCGGTGCTGTCGGAGCGCCTGCAGCAGGGCGGTGACCTGTCGATCGACTGCTCGGACGTCGATGTGGTCGACGGCGCCGGCCTGCAACTGCTGGCGGCACTGAACAAGTCTGCCGTCGAGCGGCAGGTCACGATCCACTGGCACGGCGCCACCGATGTGCTGCTGCGTGCAATCGCGGAGCTGGGGCTGGGCGACCTGCTCGAGGTCGCCTGAAAGAGGACCCGGTTACATCGGGAACGGGAGGTAAAAATGCAGGGTAGCAAGGAAATCAGTGTCTCCAGTTCGGCTTCGCCGGATCTCGACTGGAGCCAGGTGGCCGAAACCGTCCGCATGCTGAACCTGGCCGTGGCGCAGATCGCCATGGCGATGCACGAAGGCGAAGACTCGGTGGGATCCCTGACAAAGTCGTTCACCGGCATGGTCGGCAATGTCGACGAAATCGCCCAGGCGGCAGTCGGGATCGACGATGGCAGCCACGACCTGGTGAAGTCCAACATTCTTGCACGCTGCGCGGAGGTGCAGGGCGGTATCCAGCAGAGCATTATCGCGTTCCAGTTTTACGACCGCCTGTCACAGCGACTGGATCACGTGCGTTTTGCCCTCGATTCACTGTCCAGCCTGGTGTCGGACAAGTCGCGTCTGTTCAATCCCGACCAGTGGAACCAGCTGCAGCAGACGATTCGCAGTCGCTACACCATGCGCGAAGAGCAGGAGATGTTCGAGGCCCTGCTGGAAGGGGCCGATGTCGACGAGGCGCTCGAAATCGTCCGCAGCCGACTCAACCAGGGCGACATCGACGATATCGAGTTGTTCTGATCACAGGCCGGGCGAAACGGGTACGGGTTCGCGGTATCCAAGCGCGCCACGACGGATAGTGCAGCTGAGCATAAGAGGGACGCATGTCAACCGCCAGAGAGTACCAGTTCACGCGTCGCGACTTCGATTATCTGCGGCGCGTTTCCAACCAGCATACCGGCATCGTCGTTACCGACGACAAGTTCGACATGTTCTACTCCAGGCTCGCCCGCCGCGTACGCGCACTTGGCCTGAAGAGCTTTGCCGATTACTGTGACTACCTCGAAGCGCCGACCAACGCCGGCGAGATAACCGAACTGGTAAACGCGGTAACGACCAACCTGACGTCGTTCTTTCGCGAGAATCATCATTTCGAATTTCTTGCCAAGAAGGCGCTGCCCGAGGCGGTGGCCCGCAACCGCGCGACCCGAAAATTGCGAATCTGGTCTGCTGGCTGTTCGACCGGGGAGGAGCCCTATTCGGTCGCCATGGTGCTGGCCGAGCAGGAGGCGATGCTGCGCGGCTGGGACGTACAGTTGCTCGCTACCGATATCGATTCCAACGTGCTCGCGCAGGCGGCAGCCGGCGTCTACCCGGTTTCGCGCCTCGACGGCCTGCCGGCTTCGCGGCTCAAGCAGTTCTTCCAGAAGGGCAAGGGTACCCAGCAGGGCAAGGCGAGGGTCAGGGAGGAACTTCGTCGCAAGATCCAGTTCGATCAGCTGAACCTGATGCAGCCGCTCGATATCGAGCGCCAGGACATCGTTTTCTGTCGCAACGTCATCATCTACTTCGACAAGCCGACCAAGACGATGCTGATGAACCGTTTCGCCGATGTCCTGGCCGACGATGGTTATCTCATCATCGGCCATTCCGAGTCGCTGTACCAGGTGACCGATCGCTTCGAGTTGATCGGGCAGACCGTCTACAGGAAGAAGCGATGACCATCGGGGCGCGCCACCGACACCTGCTCCCGCAGACCCTGCCGGGATTCGAAAGGATCAACCGGTACTGGGACACGGCGCACGAAATGCCGGCGGCCAAGATCCTGCCAGGTGAATATTACGTCACCGACAAGCCGGAACTGGTCACGACCGTGCTGGGTTCCTGCGTGTCGGCCTGTGTCAGGGACAAGGTGTTCGGTGTCGGTGGCATGAATCATTTCATGTTGCCGATCTCCGCCGATGGCAAGGGCTGGAACGGCGCCAAGGATGTGTTGAGCACAGCGACCCGCTACGGCAACTTCGCGATGGAGCACATGATCAACGACATCCTAAAGCACGGTGGGCACAAGAAGCATCTCGAGGCCAAGATCTTCGGCGGTGGACGCATGATGGACACCCTCAGCGACGTGGGCGCCCGCAACATCGAATTCGTGCGCGACTACCTGAACACCGAAGGTATACCCTTGCTGAGCGAGAGCGTGGGCGACATCTACCCGCGCAAGATCATCTACATTCCGTCGACCGGCAAGGTCCTGGTCAAGCGCTTGAAGCATCTGCACAACGATACGATTGTCAAGCGCGAGCACGATTACCAGAACGAGATCGCGGCGAAACCCGTTGCCGGCAGTGTCGAATTGTTCTAAATCTTTTGGGTTAGAGGTTGTATGGCACGCATTCGCTTACTGATCGTCGATGACTCGGCCCTGGTGCGCCAGGTGCTGACGCAGATCTTTGCGGAGACGCGCGATATCGAGGTCGTCGGCACCGCCAGCGATCCCTATGTCGCGCGCGAGAAGATCAAGCAGCTCAACCCCGACGTGTTGACGCTCGACGTCGAGATGCCGCGCATGGATGGTGTGACCTTCCTCGGCAACCTGATGCGCCTGCGGCCGATGCCGGTGGTCATGGTCTCGACGCTGACGGAGCAGGGGGCGGACGTTACCCTGCGGGCGCTCGAGTACGGTGCGGTCGATTTCGTTGCCAAGCCGAAGCTCGATGTGGCCGAGAAGCTCAAGGACTACGCGGCCGAGATCGTCGAAAAGGTCAGGGTGGCGGCGTCCTCGCGGGTCAGCGTGCTGGAACGGCGAGCCACGCCCCGAACGGCGCCCGCCGGCGTCGCGGAAAAGCACTCGGCGGACGCCGTGATCAAGCCGGCCGCGGCACGGGGACATTTCCGAACCACCGATCGCATCATCGGTATCGGATCCTCGACCGGCGGAACGGAGGCGATCAAGGACGTGCTTGCCGGGTTGCCGATCGACATCCAGGCCGGCATTGTCGTTTCGCAGCACATACCCGCGGCATTCAGCGCCCCTTTCGCCAAGCGCGTCGACAGCATAACCGCGCTGTCTGTCTGCGAGGCGGCCGATGGGCAACAGATACTGCCCGGTCACGTCTACATCGCGCCGGGCGACCGCCACCTGCTGGTCGAGCGTGACGGTGCACGCTACGTCTGTCGTCTCAACGACGGCCCGCCGGTCAACCGTCACCGTCCGTCGGTCGATGTCATGATCCGCTCGCTGGCGCAGAATGCCGGCCCGAACGCGATCGGCCTGATGCTGACCGGCATGGGCGACGATGGCGCGGCGGGCATGGGCGAGTTGAAGCAGGCCGGTGCCCCGATCCTGGTCCAGGACGAGAAGACCAGCGTCGTCTGGGGCATGCCGGGCGAGGTCGCCAAGCGGGGCTTTGCCGACGAGATACTGCCACTTGGAAAGATCGCCCAGCGCCTGATCGAATTGGTCTGATTCTGCCCTTGACGGGTTCAAGATCGCTGTGCAGGGGCCGATATCCATGGCATGACTTCCCATCCTGGAAACTGAAAGCGCATGCAACGGATTGTTGAGCAGTTGCGCGAACACGCGGTGCCCTGGTCGCTGGGGTTGGGCGGATGCCTCGCCTTGCTGCTGGCTGCGCTGCTGTTTTCAACGTCGGTGCCGCCGTGGCTATGGGTTCTTGGGTCGGCATTGCCGTGGCTGGTGGCGTGGCGTATGGATGCACGCGAAGATACCGAGAAAGCACAGGGCCTTGTGCCGGAGTCGGATACACGCGATGTCGAGCATGCGGTCACCGACCTGGTACAGAAGGTCGACGGCCACCTCGAGACCATCGTCGGCAAGATGCGGTTCGACCTGCAGCAGATCCAGGGACTCGTCAGCGATGCCACCGGAACGCTGCAGGATGCGTTTCATGGTCTGAACGATCGAACCGGGCGGCAGTCGCAACTGGTCGGCGACATGATCACGATGATGCGCGACCAGAAGGGCGAAGACATGGCCATGTCGGGCTTCGCCGAGGAGACCGACGAGGTACTGCGCTACTTCGTCGATTACGTCGTCAACACCAGCGCGAACAGCATGGCGATGGTCGAGCGGATCGACGACATGGTCGAACACATGTCGCACGCGGACCAGTTGCTCAACGACGTCAAGGTCATCGCCGACCAGACCAATCTGCTGGCGCTCAATGCGGCAATCGAGGCCGCCCGTGCGGGCGATGCCGGGCGCGGTTTCGCGGTTGTCGCCGACGAGGTACGCAAGCTGTCGAAGCGCTCCGACCGGTTCAACGACGAGATCCGAAAGGTCATCGGCCAGTCGATTCACTCGATCGATGGCGCGCGCCAGGCCATTTCGCAGCTGGCGTCGCAGGACATGAACTTCGCGATCCAGGCCAAGACCCGTGTCAACACGATGCTCGAGCACCTCACGCAACTGAACCAGTCGGTCGAAGGGGCACTCGGTTCGGTGTCCGGTATCAGTAGCGAGGTCAACGAACTGGTCGGCAACGCCGTGCGCTCACTACAGTTCGAGGACATCGTGACCCAGCTGGCCAGTTACTCGGAACGACACCTCGATCGCATCCAGGAACTGGTCAATCGAATTCAGGTGGGGTTGGGCGAGTTGCGCTCGTCCGAGGAGCGGCAGCCGCGGGACTTCCTGATTGCCGTGCAGCACCTGCAAGCCGATCTCGACCGCTTCGTCGAGCAGGAGTTCAGCCTCGACAGAAAGCCGGTCGACCAGGCGTCGATGGGGGAAGGCGATGTCGAGCTTTTCTAGTGTGGTGGTCCAGGCGTTCGTTGCGTTTCATTGCAGTGCTGAAACGCAGCGGGCGACTGGCTCGCTACGGTAATAAACCGGGAGGAACGGGAGATGTCGATTACGACCTCTGTGTCCGGTGACGAGCGAATCGTCACCATTCATATCAACGGGCGATTCGATTTCGCGACCCACCAGGAGTTCCTGCGTGCGTACAAGGCCTACCCGCGGGGGGAAAAGGCCTTCGTCGTCGATCTCAAGAACGCCGAGTACATGGACAGTTCGGCAATGGGGATGCTGCTGCAGTTGCGCGATTACGGCGTCAAGGACCATCCCATGGAACTGTTGAACGGCAATGATGGCGTACGCGAAATCCTGCGCATCGCCAATTTCGACAAGCTGTTCAAGGTGGCCTGAGCCATGTCGTGTGGCAAGTCTTGTCCGGTTCGCCGGGCGAGGCTTGACCCACCCGACACCAGCCTGTTGAAATCCCGTCATCGTCTTTGCTGTCCCGGAGTTTCCCGTGGTATCTCTCAAGCCCGTCATCCTGTCAGGCGGCTCGGGCACGCGCCTGTGGCCGCTTTCGCGTCGCGCCTATCCCAAGCAATTCCTCGACCTGGTCGATGACACGACACTGCTGCAGGCCACCGCGGCCCGCCTCGATGCGCTGGGTGACGCCGCCGCGGTGCAGGCGCCACTGATCGTCTGCAACGATAAACACCGTTTCCTGGTTGCCGAGCAACTGCGCGAGAGTGGTCATGCCGCCGGCAACATCCTGCTGGAACCGGTTGGGCGCAACACCGCGCCGGCACTGACCCTGGCCGCGCTCGATGTCATCGATGACGACCCGCTGCTGATCGTCATGCCGGCTGACCACGTGGTCAAGGACGCGGCATCGTTCGCCCGGGCTGTCGCCGCTGGTATACCGCACGCGGCGGCGAGCAAGGTGGTGACGTTCGGCATCGTGCCGGACAGC
>JAGRGW010000212.1 GCA_020445315.1 Gammaproteobacteria bacterium | reverse complement strand
TGTACCCGGGCATGGCCAAGACCGCGCGTGACGAAGGTCACGACGAGATCGCGGACTGGTTCGAGACGCTGGCCAAGGCCGAGCGTTCGCACGCCAACCGCTTCCAGAAGGCGCTGGACCAGCTGGACGACTGATCCAGGCTGAAACCGGAGGGAGATCTGTTTCCCTCCGGTTCGTTCCAGCAAGCGCAACGCAACCGAGAGAAAACGTCATGGCAGGCGCACGAGAAGGTAGTCTGGAGGCCCCCACGCGGCACCCCCTGGACTGGAAAAACCCCGATTTCTACGACGAGGGCAAGGTCTTTGCCGAAATGGAGCGGGTGTTCGACATCTGTCACGGGTGTCGTCGCTGCATCAGCCTGTGCCAGAGTTTCCCGGTCCTGTTCGACCTGGTCGACGAGTCGGAGACGATGGAGGTCGACGGTGTCGCCAAGGCCGATTACTGGAAGGTGGTCGACCAATGCTACCTGTGCGACCTGTGTTTTCTGACCAAGTGTCCCTACGTGCCGCCGCACGAATGGGATCTCGATTTCCCGCACCTGATGCTGCAGGCCAAGGCCGTCAAGTACAAACAGCAGGGTGCATCATTGCGAGACAAGACGCTGACGAGCACCGACGCACTCGGTTCACTCGCCGGCATTCCCGTGGTCAGCGGTATCGTCAATACGCTGAATCGGAACAGTGCCTTCCGCGGCGTCCTCGAGAGCCGTTTCGGCGTCCACCGCGATGCGAAACTGCCCGAGTTCCACAGCAAGCCGCTGCGCTCGCGCGTGACCCGCGACGACGGGGCGGGTGCCGAGCCGGCAGGTCCGACCTCGGGCAAGGTCGCCCTGTTCGCGACCTGCTACGGCAATCGCAACGACCCGCAGAGCGGCGAGGACCTCGTCGCCGTGTTCCGGCACAACGGTATCGCCGTGACCATGGCCGACAAGGAAAAGTGCTGTGGCATGCCCAAGCTCGAACTGGGTGACCTCGAGTCGGTCGCTGCGGCGAAAGACGTCAACATCCCGATGCTGGCCAGGCTCGTCGACGAGGGCTGGGACATCGTTGCCCCGGTGCCCTCGTGCGTGCTGATGTTCAAGCAGGAACTGCCGCTGATGTTTCCCGACGATGCCGACGTGGCCAAGGTGCGTGACGCCATGTACGACCCGTTCGAGTACCTGATGCTGCGCCACAAGTACGGCAAGCTGAAGACCGACTTCAAGGCTCCCCTGGGTAAGGTCTCCTACCACGCGGCCTGTCACCAGCGCGTGCAGCGCATCGGGCCGAAGACGCGCGAGGCGCTGGAGCTGATTCCGGGCATCGATGTCGAAATCATCGAGCGCTGTTCCGGTCACGACGGCACCTATGCGGTCAAAAAGGAGTCGCACGAGTTGTCGATGAAGATCGCGCGTCCGGTGGTCAACAAGGTCAAGCAGAAGGCGCCGGACTACTACAGCAGCGACTGTGCCATGGCCGGGCACCAGATCTCGAACGGCCTTGGCGACGGCAGCGAACCCAAACACCCGATATCGCTGATGCGTATCGCCTACGGCATCTGAGCAAACGGCAAGCGAGGTAGAGCATGATGACCAAACTGACCCGAGACGACCTGTTCAGCCTGGAAAAGTACGCCGAGATGCGGCCGGAGTTCCGTGCCCGCGTCATGGCGCACAAGAAGAACCGCCAGCTGCCGGTCGGGCCCAACGCGACCCTGTATTTCGAAGATGCCCTGACCATGCATTACCAGATCCAGGAGATGCTGCGTGCCGAACGGATCTTCGAGTCCGCCGGGATCCAGGAGGAACTGGATGCCTACACCCCGCTGATTCCCGACGGCAGCAACTGGAAGGCGACG
>JAGRGW010000211.1 GCA_020445315.1 Gammaproteobacteria bacterium | reverse complement strand
CCATGTTGATGTCGATGATCTGGGCGCCGTGTCGGACATTGATCTGCGCGGCCTCGGCCAGCTTGACCGGATCGGTGCCGACGATCTGTACCGAGACCGGTTCGGCTTCGCCGTCGTGGTCGAGGCGCCGGATCGTTTTGCGCGTACCGTAGAGGCTGGCATCGGCGGTAACCATCTCCGACACGGCGAGCCCCGCGCCGAGTCGTCGACACAAAGCGCGGAACGGACGATCGGTAACTCCGGCCATTGGCGCAACAATCAGGTTGTTTCGCAGATGCAGGGAGCCAATGCGCAAGACGTGCCTCGATCTGTTGCCGTCAGTTCAGGTAAAAGCGTCTTTCCGTTCCCGCGGACCGACCGTATCTATGTCGCCGCAGCCCTGCAAGAGGGGGGCATGGCCATCGGGGGGATAGGGATGTTACGCCGAAATGACATCGAAGCAAGTGTCATATCCACTGCCTGCACGACGTTACGCAGCCGATTTTTGGCGCTAGAGAAAATCGATGACGAACCCGGTGGCCTGGTATCCCGGATCCTCGAAGTCGAGCGAGAAAGTAACCACTTCGCCCGGTTCGATAACGGCAGCGTCCGCAGGAGTCGGGAACAGGTAATTCGCCGGTGCAAGCCGCCGGCGGATCAGCACGCCACCGTTGTTGTCGAGCAGCGACAAATGCAGGTCGGGGTAGTGCTGGCCAATCTTTGCGTCGTTTCGGAATGTCACGGACAGCGTCAACGAGCCAGGCTGATTGTCGCTGGCCCTGACGGCGCGTTGCAGTACACGGAACAGCTCCGGTTCGTGCACGGTATCCGGTTGGCATTTCACGTGCTGGCAGACAGCCGTCAGCTGCGGGTAGCGGGCGAACAGCGTATCGCGGTACTGCCACGCCAGTTGCAGGCCAAGGCCGACGGCCAGGGTCAGCGCGACCAGGCCGGACAGCCAGATACCGCGTCGCGATCCCGTTTTCAGCAGCGCATCGGCATCCAGCGCCGCGTCGGGATCCGCCTGCAGCGGCGGCAGGTTGTCGGGGACGTCGAACGGCACAGCGGCTGGGTGCGCATCGGTCGCAATCTCCATGTCGTTGCGCAGTCGCAGCACCCTGGCCAGCGTAGCCGGGTCGCGCGCGTCGAGGTCGACGGCCGAGCCGTCGTCGAGCGAGAACCCTGAGCCACAGCGATGGCACGACGCCAGGCCGTTGGCGCGCTGTTGCAGTGCGTCGGGAATGTCGTAGCGGGTCCCGCAGCCGGGGCATTTGAACGCGTTCACGCCCGCACTCCGTGCAGCAGCGCCCAGCCCTCGCGGGTCTGCGGCGGCGCAAAGGTGAACGCCGGCCGGTAAGCATTGGCCACGCCGGTGGCCTGGTCTTCGAGCAGTCCCGACAGCACCAGCTGCCCGCCGCGCCCGGCCAGCGGAGCAATGCGTGGGCCCAGGTCGACAAGTACGTTGGCCAGGATATTGGCCAGCACGACGTCGGCCTGCACGGATTCCAGTTCGCTGCCGGCCACGGTCTGGAGCCTGTCGCCGACGGCGTTGCGTTCGGCATTGTCGCGCGTGGCGATCAGTGCCTGCGGGTCGTGGTCTACGGCGACCACCGAGCGTGCGCCGAGCTTCAGCGCGGCGATACCGAGAATGCCGGATCCGCAACCGAAGTCGACGACGCGCCGGCCGGCCAGATCGTGGCCGTCGAGCCATGCCAGGCACAGCGCGGTGGTCGGGTGCGTCCCGGTTCCAAAGGCCAGGCCCGGGTCGAGATCGACGATGACGGCGTCGGCCTGGTCGATCGCCGTCCCGCCGGGCCGGATCCACAGTCGCCGGCCGAAGCGCATCGGTTTGAACAGGTCCAGCCAGCTGCGCTCCCAGTCGCGGTCCTCGAGGCGTTCGAGCGCCAGGCTGCGGCCGGCATCGGTCGACAGTGCCTGGTTGACGGCGCTGCGCAGTTCATCGGGATCGGTCGTGCCGGCGAACAGGCCAGTCACGCGGGTCGCCTGCCAAAGTGGCATCTCGCCGGGACCGGGTTCGAGCATCGGCTCGTCGCCGGCGTCGCCCAGGGTCACGGCCTGCGCGCCCAGGTTCTCGAACAGGAGTTCGATCAGTGGGGCGCGCGACTTGTCGACAGTCAGAGAGATTTGCAGCCACATACCGGTCGATTTCCCCGCTGTTTCGGCAAGTCGGAGGCCCCCTGGCCGCAGTTCCCGGGAATGGCCCGGTCGTCAGAGACCCAGCTTTTTCTCGAGGTAATGGATGTTCATGCCCCCCTTGATGAAATTGGGGTCGGACATGATTCGCATCTGCAGCGGAATATTGCTCTTGATGCCGTCGATGACCATCTCGGACAGGGCGTTGCGCATCCGCGCGATGGCGACGTCGCGCGTCTCGCCGTGGGTGATCAGCTTGCCGATCATCGAGTCGTAATAGGGCGGTACGCGGTAGCCGTTGTAGAGGTGGGTGTCGACGCGCACGCCGGGGCCGCCGGGCAGGTGAAGCTGGCTGACCTCGCCGGGACTCGGCATGAAGTTGTCCGGGTCTTCGGCGTTGATGCGGCACTCGACCGAATGGCCGCGTATCGTGATGTCGTCCTGTGTGTAGCTCAGTGGTTCGCCGCTGGCGACCAGCAGCTGTTCCTTGACGATATCGACACCGGTGATCATCTCGGTCACCGGGTGCTCTACCTGCACGCGGGTGTTCATTTCGATGAAGTAG
>JAGRGW010000024.1 GCA_020445315.1 Gammaproteobacteria bacterium | reverse complement strand
CAGTACAGGTGAACGAGGGTCCCTACCAGCACCAGGCGACCGACTCGGCATACCATTTCACCAAGGCGGCGCTGGAAAAGGGGCACGAGGTGTTCCGCGTGTTCTTCTACCATGACGGCGTGCTCAACGGCACGCGCCTGACGACGCCGCCGCAGGACGATCGTCACATCGTCAACCGCTGGGTGGAACTGGCCGAAAAGTATGACCTCGACCTGGTCCTGTGCGTGGCCGCGGCCCAGCGCCGCGGCCTCGTGGACGAGGGTGAAGCAGAGCGTAACGGCAAGGACGCGACCAACATCGCACCCAGGTTCCGGATCTCCGGGCTGGGCCAGCTGATCGAGGCCGCGATCCAGTCCGAGCGCCTGGTTGTGTTTGGTGACTGAGGGAGACTGATTCGATGTCTGATATCAAGAAGTTCATGTATGTGAACCGTCGCGCTCCCTACGGCACCATCTATGCCTGGGAGTCGCTCGAAGTCGTGCTGATCGGCGCGGCGTTCGACCAGGAAGTCAGCCTGTTTTTCGTTGACGACGGCGTGTTCCAGCTGGTCAAGGGCAGTGATACCTCCGAGTCCGACATGAAGAATTTCATGCCGACCTACCGGACGCTCGGTGACTACGGCGTGCGCCATATGTACGTCGACAAGGCGTCGCTCGAGGCCCGCGGTCTGACCCAGGACGACCTTATCCAGGTCGAGTGGGAAGACTTCGAGACCGAAGAGGAAGTCGACAACATCGTCGAAGTCGTGGACACGGACCAGGCTGCACAGCTGGTGGCGGCGTCCGAAGTCGTATTCAGTTTCTGAGGCATTCCGATGGCTGATCTGCACACAGTTAACAAGTCTCCGTTCGAGAAGAACTCGTTGGAGACGGCAATCAAGTTTTCGTTGGCGGGTTCCGCGATCCTGCTAATCGAGGATGGCGTCTACGGCGCCATGAAGGGCTCTGCGGCCGAAGACATGGTCAAGGGCGCGATGGCCGACAAGAAGGTCTACGCGCTCAAGTCCGACCTGATGGCGCGAGCCATCAAGAACGATCGCCTGATCGATGGTATCGAGGTGGTCGATTACGCGGGATTCGTCGATCTGGTGGAAGCCAACG
>JAGRGW010000210.1 GCA_020445315.1 Gammaproteobacteria bacterium | reverse complement strand
TCGTGCACTTCTACCACCTGCATGCGCTCGACTGGGTCAACCCGGTCAACGCGCTGAAGGCCGATCCGAAGGAGACGTCGAAGATCCAGCACCTGGTTTCGCCGCACCACCCGTTGTCGAGCCCCGGCTACTTTCGTGACATCCAGACCCGTATCCGGAAGTTCATCGAGTCGGGCCAACTGGGGCCGTTCAAGAACGGCTACTGGGACAACCCGGCCTACAAGCTGCCGCCCGAAGTCGACCTGATGGCCGTCGCGCACTACCTCGAAGCGCTCGACATGCAGAAGGAGTTCGTCAAGGTCCACACCGTGTTTGGCGGCAAGAACCCCCACCCGAACTACCTGGTTGGTGGCGTGCCGTGCGCGATCAACATGGACGGTGCGCTGTCGGCCGGTGCGCCACTGAACATGGAGCGCCTGAATTTCGTCAAGGCACGCATCGACGAGATGAAGACCTTCTGCGACAACGTCTATATCCCCGACGTCCTTGGTATCGCGAGCTTCTACAAGACCTGGCTATACGGCGGTGGACATGGCGCCAAGAACGTCATGGACTACGGTGCCTACCCGAAGGTCAACTACGACAAGTCGACCGACCAGCTGCCCGGCGGTGTCATCCTCAACGACAACTGGAACGAGGTGTTCCCGATCGACCCGCGCGATCCCGAGCAGGTGCAGGAGTTTGTCGCTCACTCGTGGTACAGCTACCCGGACGAGAAGCAGGGCCTGCATCCCTGGGACGGCATCACCGAGGCGAACTTCGAACTCGGTGCCGGTACCAAGGGCAGCCGCACCAACATCGAGGCGCTCGACGAGAGCGCCAAGTACTCGTGGATAAAGGCGCCGCGCTGGCGCGGTCACGCCGTGGAGGTCGGGCCGCTGTCGCGTTATACGCTGGCCTATGCCCAGAACGTCGAGTACGTGCAGGAGCAGGTGCATCGCAGCGTTGCCGCGTTCAACCAGCTGGCCGGTACCAACGCGGATGCCAAGACCGTGCTGCAGTCGACCATCGGCCGCACGCTGGCGCGTGCGCTCGAGGCCCAGTACTGCGCCGACATGATGATCGACGACTGGAATGACCTGATCGCCAACATCAAGGCCGGTGACACGGCCACGGCCAACATGGACAAGTGGGATCCGTCGACCTGGCCGAAAGAGGCCAAGGGTGTCGGTACCGTAGCCGCACCGCGAGGCGGGCTCGGCCACTGGATCAAGATCAAGAACGGTCGCATCGAGAATTACCAGTGTGTCGTGCCGACGACCTGGAATGGCTCTCCGCGCGACCCGAAGGGCAATATCGGGGCGTTCGAGGCCTGCCTGATGAACACGCCGATGGAGCGCCCGGACGAGCCGGTCGAGATCCTGCGCAGCCTGCACAGCTTCGACCCGTGCCTGGCCTGCTCGACCCACGTGATGTCGGAAGACGGTGAGGAACTCACCACGGTCAAGGTTCGCTGAGGCGAGGAGAAAAGCACATGAAACTGTTCACCGTTGCA
>JAGRGW010000209.1 GCA_020445315.1 Gammaproteobacteria bacterium | reverse complement strand
TTCATGACCAGGTAGGCCGTGTTGTTGGCCAGGAAGCAGTTGCGGACGTGCACGATGTTCGGGTGACGCAGCAGTGCCAGCAGGCCGGCCTCCTGGTAGAACAGGCGACGTCCGCGCTGAAAGCTCTCGTACTTGGCGTCCTCGGAGAACGTCACCGCCTGGTTGCGGTCGCGCATGCCGAAGCGTTTCGGCAGGTATTCCTTGATCGCGACCTCGTCGTGGGTGTCTTCGTCTTCGGCGAGATAGATCAGGCTGAAACCACCGCTGCCAATCAGCTTGGTGATCCGGTAGCAATCCAGCACGGTGCCGATCGGCAGACTGTCGCGAGGGCGCGCTGTCATGCTGTGCTGCGGGTCCCGGTGCGTTATGGGTCAATCCTCTCTATGATACACGCAATAGTAGACCCCATCGGCGCGTGCTGTAGCGGCTTGAGAACGGGGTTTCCAGGATCGCGCCGGCGGATTTCCTGCTGGCGCGAGCCATGCCGACCGGTTGTGTCGTCGGTCCCGGGCGCAAGTAATGGGTTTTGGCGGGCCGGGGTACCGGGCGCGCCGGGTATCACCAAGTTGAGGTCAAGATGATTTGCAGTATGACGGCATTCGCCCGCGAGCAGGGCCACGGCGAGTACGGCGAGCTCACCTGGGAAGTGCGTTCGGTGAACCATCGCTACCTGGAGGCGACGGTGCGCCTGCCCGAAGAACTGCGTGCGATCGAGCCGGCGGTCCGCGAGCGTGTCACGCAGCGGCTCGGGCGCGGCAAGGTGGAATGCAATCTCCGTTTCAAGGCAGCGGCGGCCGGCAACGCCGAACTGCAGGTCAACGAGCGCTTGGTCGACCAGGTTCTCAAGGCGGCGGATGCGATGGCGCACCGGCTGCACAGCTCGCATCACCCGAGCATCATGGACATCCTGCGCTGGCCGGGTGTCCTGGAGAGCGGCAGCCAGGACTTCGCGCCGGTGCAGCAGGCCGCACTGGAGCAGTTCGACGCGGCGCTCGACGTGCTGGTCGAGACCCGTGCGCGCGAGGGTGCCCGCCTGGCCGAGTTGATCCAGCAGCGCGTCGTGTCGATGCGTGCGCAGATCGATATCGCGCGGCAACGCATGCCGCAGGTGATCGAGGCCGTCCGCGAGCGGTTGCGCAACCGTCTTGCCGAGGTGGTCGACAACCTCGACCCCGACCGGCTGGAGCAGGAAATGGCGATCCTCGCCCAGCGGCTCGACGTCGACGAGGAGATGGATCGCCTGCA
>JAGRGW010000002.1 GCA_020445315.1 Gammaproteobacteria bacterium | reverse complement strand
CCACATGGAGGACGTGCACCGCGCTGGCGGCGTCATCGGTATCCTCGCCGAACTCGACCGCGGTGGATTGATTCATCGCGACTGCCGCACCGTGCACAGCGGGACCATGGCGCAGGCCATCGAGCGCTGGGACGTGATCCGCGGTGAAGAGGAACAGGCCCGCGTGCGCTACCTGGCCGGTCCGGGGGGTATACCCACCCAGGTCGCGTTCAGCCAGGACAGCCAATGGCCGGATCTCGACCTCGATCGGGCGGGTGGCTGCATCCGCGACATCGACCACGCCTACTCCAGGGACGGTGGCCTGGCCGTTCTGTTTGGCAATATCGCCGAGGACGGTTGCATCGTGAAGACGGCCGGTGTCGATGCGTCGATCCTCAAATTCTCCGGGCCGGCACGGATCTTCGAGAGCCAGGACGCCGCCGTCGAGGCCATCCTGGGTGACCGGATCGAGGCGGGCGATGTCGTCATCATCCGCTACGAGGGCCCCAAGGGTGGTCCGGGCATGCAGGAGATGCTGTACCCCACCAGCTACCTCAAGTCGAAAGGCCTCGGCAAGGCCTGCGCGCTGGTCACCGATGGCCGCTTCTCCGGCGGCACATCCGGCCTGTCGATCGGTCACTGCTCACCCGAGGCCGCCGAGGGTGGTGCGATCGGCCTGGTCGAGGAGGGCGATACCATCGAGATCGACATCCCCAACCGTTCGATTCGCGTCGTACTCGACGACGAGGTGCTGGCCGAGCGCCGGGTCGCCATGCAGGCGCGTGGTGCGCAGGCCTGGCAGCCGCAGCAGCGTGAGCGCGTCGTGTCCCAGGCCCTGCGTGCCTACGCCGCGATGACGACATCGGCCGCGCGCGGTGCCGTCAGGGATCTTTCCCAGTTGGATCGGTAGTACGCCTTGTCCGAAGCCCGCTGCCGGTCGCTGGCAGCGGGACGGTCGCGGCGCTTGCGGGCGCAGTCGACCCTTCTCCATGAACGCCTGTCCTGTTGCGGCGGCCTTTGTGAATATGGCCGCAAAGTACGGGCGCGTGTCGTCACGACTCCGTCGTTGAGGCCGGCAGGTATACGCGGCACTGCCTATGGTTGAGGTGAAAGGAACGACAACCCGCGGCTCTGGCGAACAGGAAGATGGCTGAATCGCCGCACCAGCGCGAGGAGGCAACGTCATGGCCCATCCACTCATCGAGGCACTCTATATCGGCCTGCTGGCCAGCGGCCCGGGTCATGCGGTCGATGTCGCGAACCTGCCGGTCACGTCGTTGCCATCGTGCCCCTACTGTGTCGAAAGCGGTGTCCGGTCGCCGCGCGTCGTCTACAACTGGGCGGCGGGCACGCGCAGCATCTACGGGCGCGGTGGGATCACCGTCCCCGACGGTTCACCGATGGTCGGCATGACCGAGTGGCAGGTGCGGCGCCTGGCCGGCAGGGGTGACAGCTGAGTGGAATCACCCGTTCTGGAGGTGGTGTCGTCACGACAGTTGTCGTCATGACGGCGCCGGCAGCCTGCCGCGCTTTCGGCATGCCGCCACGAGTCGCCGGCGCGAGCGCGGCGAAGTGAATCCGCCGGCCGGGTCTTACAACGAGCCCCAGGAACTCTTGCGGCGGCGCACGCGCAGGTGCGGCAGGATCAGGCCGAGGATGATGCCGCCGACGACCACGCCGGCGCCGATCAGGAACCAGTTCTGCGCGGTCTTGTTCTCGAGTTCCCGGTTCTGTTGTTTGACGTCTTCGATCTCCCGGGTCAGCGAGGCCACCTGTTTGCGCAGTTCGTTGCGCTCGTTGGCGATCCGGACCGAGTTGCTCGCGGTACGCTGCAACGCGGCGTATTCCTGGTCGACCTGGCTCTTTGCCGCCTTGAGGTCGTTGTGTTCGCTCTGTAGCGCCTTGTGCTGGTCGGTGAGGTTTGCCAGGCGGCTGCTGAGCTCGCCCGGTGCGGCCTTGAGCGACGCCACTTCGGCCTCGGCGGCGGCAAGACGGTCGCGGGCGACGGGCTGGTCAAGCAGTTGCCGGGTCAGTACGTAGCCCTCGGTGCCGGAACCGAGTCGGACCTTGCTGTAGCCGGTCTGCGGATTGTCGCTGACCACCGTCAACTCGGTGCCGGTCGACAGCATGCGCAGGATTCGATGGGTTGCACTCTCACCCGAGCGCAACGTGATCTTGAGTTCGTCGGTGACGTAGGCGGTCCGTGCCAGGGCCGAGGCGCTGAGCAGGACCAGGAGAAGCGTCGCGATTGTCTTCACTGAATCGATTCCGTACGGCTGTGTTTTGGGAAGCAGATCAAATGTTCGGCATCCAGGCGGACCCGGACCTCGTCGCCGACGTGGTGGTCGGCGTGGCTCGGGAACAGCGATAGTAAGCGTGTTCCGGTGGGCAGTTCCAGCGTGTAGAGGATTTCGGCGCCCTTGAATGCCTTGTCGCGGACCACGGCCGCGATGTCGCCCCTGTCGTCGGGCACGACGTCGTCGGGTCGAATCAGGATCTCGACATCATCGCCCGCCGACTGGGTGCAGGTGCGTTTGCCATGCAGCATGCCGAGTTCGGTTTCGAAGGTCTGCGGTGAGCGTACCGTGCCCGGTATGAAGCGCCCCTGGCCGATGAAGTCGGCGACGAAGCGGTGCTTGGGCTGGTGGTACAGGTTGTACGGCGAATCCCACTGCAGGATGCGGCCGCTGTGCATGACACCGACCTTGTCCGACACGGCGAAGGCCTCATGCTGATCGTGGGTGACCAGGATGCCGCTGATGCCCTCGGCCTTGAGCAGGTCGCGCACTTCGGTGCTGAGGCGCTCGCGCAACTCGATGTCGAGGTTGGAGAACGGCTCGTCCATCAGCAACAGTGTCGGCCGCGGTGCCAGCGCCCTGGCCAGCGCAACACGCTGTTGCTGGCCGCCCGACAGTTCGTGCGGGTAGCGCCCGGCCATGCCGTCGAGGCCGGTGGCCTCGAGCAGGTGGTCGACCTGGACGCGGCGGTCGACCGCCGGTTTCTTGCGCAGGCCGAAGCCGATGTTGTCGCGGATATTCAGGTGCGGGAACAGGGCGTAATCCTGGAACACCATGCCGATCGAGCGCTGTTCCGGCGGTACGGTCAAGGTTGCGCTGGACACCAGTCGCTGGTCGATCCGGATCTGGCCCTGCCGGACCGGCTCGAAGCCCGCCACCGTGCGCAGTGCCGTGGTCTTGCCACAGCCGCTGGCGCCGAGCAGGCTGACGATCTCGCCGCGGTTGACATGGAACGACAGGGCGTCGATGACGACCTGGTTACCGTATCCGGCGCTGATCTCCTCGACCGTTAACAGGGGCATGGCGTGACGTGGCTGCTCACCTTGTGACAGGAGGCGCCAAGGTTATCAGTTGACCAGGAATTCGAGCAGGGCTTTCTGGGCGTGCATGCGGTTTTCCGCCTCGTCCCAGACCACGCTGTCGGCGGCGTCGAGTACGTCGGCGGACACTTCCTTGCCGCGATACGCCGGCAGGCAGTGCAGGAAAAGGGCATCGGCCGCGGCGAGGTCCATCATCGCTCGGTCGACGCAATAGCCGGCAAAGGCGCGTTCGCGTTTCGCCTTTTCCTCTTCCTGGCCCATGCTGATCCAGGTGTCGGTCACGACCAGGTCACTGCCGGCGACGGCCGCATTGGGGTCGCGCACGATCTCGCAACGGTCGCGACCCATTGCCAGGATCGTCGGGTCGGGGTCGTAACCTTCCGGACACGCGATCCGCAGGCGGAAATCGAACTGCTTGGCGGCCCCGATATAAGAATGGCACATGTTGTTGCCGTCACCGACCCAGGCCACGGTCTTGCCACGAATCTCGCCGCGGTGCTCGATGTAGGTCTGCATGTCGGCCAGCAGCTGGCACGGGTGGCACCTGTCGGTCAGGCCGTTGATGACCGGTACCCGCGAGTTTGCGGCGAAGGTCTCGACGGTGGCGTGGTCGAACGTGCGGATCATGATGCAGTCGACCATGCGCGACAGCACGCGCGCCGTGTCCTCGATCGGCTCGCCACGTCCGAGCTGGGTGTCGCGCGGCGACAGGAACATGGCGGCGCCGCCCAGCTGGGCCATGCCGGCCTCGAACGAAACCCGTGTCCGGGTCGAGCTCTTTTCGAAGATCATGCCGAGCACCTTGCCCTGCAGCGGGGTATGCGGCTCGCCGGCATAGTGCTTCCGCTTCAGTTCGATGGCACGGTCGATGAGCTGGCGCAGCTCGTCCGGGCTGAAGTCCATCAGGGAAAGGAAATGGCGCGGATTCGATTCGGGTTTCATAGTCTGGCCTCGCGCTGACGCGGGGGAAGATTACTGTTCGGCGAGGAATTCGCGAATCAGCTGGCCCAGCGTGTCGACCAGCTGGTCTGCCTGCTGCTCGGTAAAGACCAGGGGCGGCAGCAGGCGGACGACGCGCTCGGCGGTGACGTTGATCAGCAGGCCGCGTTCCAGTGCGCGTGCCACCAGGTCGCTGCAGGGCCGGTCGAGTTCGATGCCGATCATCAGGCCCCTGCCGCGTACCTCGACAACGCCGCCGAGGTCGCCGATGGCCCGGTGCAGGGCATGAATGATGCGATGGCCCAGCGTGCCGGCCGTGTCCCACAGGTCCTGTTCCGACAGCGTCTGGCAGACCGCGTTGGCCGCGGCGCAGGCCAGCGGGTTACCGCCGAAGGTCGAACCGTGGTGGCCGGGGGCGAACAGGTCGGCCGCCTTGCCGCGCGCGAGGCACGCGCCGATCGGGACGCCGTTGCCAAGTGCCTTGGCGACGGTCATGACGTCGGGTTTGAAGTCGTAGTGCTGGAACGCAAAAGGCTTGCCGGTACGGCCCATGCCGGTCTGGATCTCGTCGAGGATCATCAGCCAGCCCTTGTCGTCGCAGATCGCGCGGACACCCGGCAGGAAATCCGCCGGCGGGATCCGGATGCCGCCTTCGCCCTGCACCGGCTCGACCATGACGGCGACGACGTCCGTCTGGCTCTCGGCCACGGCACGCAGGGCGTCGAGGTCGCCGAACGGGATGCGGACGAAGCCGGTGACCAGCGGTTCGAAACCGGCCTGCACCTTGCGGTTGCCGGTCGCACTCAGCGTGGCCAGCGTGCGGCCGTGGAAGCTGTTGTCCATGACCACGATTGCCGGTGTCTTGATCGACTTGGTTCGGCCCCACAGGCGCGCCAGCTTGATCGCGGCCTCGTTGGCCTCGGCGCCG
>JAGRGW010000208.1:8006-8838 GCA_020445315.1 Gammaproteobacteria bacterium | reverse complement strand
GGTGAGGGTGGTGGCGTCGGCGATGACGAAGGGCACGTCGAGGAAGCGCGCGAGGGTCTGGGCGATGAGCGTCTTGCCCGTGCCCGTGGGCCCGATGAGCAGCACGTTGCTCTTCTGGACCTCGACGTCGCCCTCGGCGGCGTTCGCGTTGGCCTCGAGGCGCTTGTAGTGGTTGTAGACGGCAACCGACAGCACCTTCTTGGCCCCGCTCTGGCCGATGACGTATTGGTCGAGGGTCGCGTTGATCTCGTGAGGGACAGGCAACTTGTCGGACGTCTGTCCCACATTTTCCTGCATTTCCTCGCGGATGATGTCGTTACACAGCTCGACGCATTCGTCACAGATGAAGACGGAGGGGCCGGCAATCAGCTTGCGTACTTCGTGCTGGCTCTTTCCACAGAAGGAGCAGTACAGCAGCTTGCCGTCCTCGCCCTTGCCGTGCTTCTTGTCGTCGCTCATTTGTCAACCACCTTATCCCCGGCGTCGCGGCGCCAATCCTGACAGGCCCCGTGAGCAGGCCCGGTTTCTTCTGATGATATCCCAACCCCCTGATAAGACAAGCCACCCGGTCCGCAGGGGAAGGCTCGCCGAATCAGGTTTTGTTGTCCGGCCGGCGTTGCACGACCTCGTCGATCAGTCCGTACTCCACCGACTGCTCGGCGCTCATGAAATTGTCGCGATCGGTGTCACGGCCGATCGTATCCATGTCCTGGCCGGTGTGATTCGCCAGGATCGTGTTCAACTTCTCGCGTATCAGCAGGATCTCCCTGGCGTGGATCTCGATATCCGTCGCCTGCCCCTGGAATCCACCCAGCGGCTGATGGATCATGAC
>JAGRGW010000208.1:0-7837 GCA_020445315.1 Gammaproteobacteria bacterium | reverse complement strand
AGATGCACGTCCTTGTCCGGGTTCTCGGACTCCAGGAACAGCAATTGCGCAACGATCAGGTTCGCCATGTGGTCTTCGACCGGGCCGACGCAGAAAATCACGCGTTCCTTCAGCAGCCTCGAGTAGATGTCGTAGGCGCGCTCGCCGCGCGCGCTCTGCTCGACGACCATCGGGACCAGACCAAGATTCTGCGGTTCGAAATGCTTCATAGACCTGCTTATCGGATGTGAATCGGATCTCTTGAACCTACTCGTAAAGATGGGCCCGGGCAAGCCTGCTCTACGCCTTGTTTTCCATCAGCTCGTCGAAGGACTTGTTTTCCTCGGCAACCTGGACCTGGCCGAGAATCCAGTCGACAACCTTGTTTTCCAGCACCAGGTTCTCGATGCTCGCCCGTGCGTTCTGGTCCTGCATGTAGTAGTCGACGACCTCCTGGGGATCTTCGTACGACTCGGCGAACTCGCTGATGGTCGTGCGCAGTTCATCTTCCTCGGCCCGGATCTGCTGCGCCGAGATGATCTCGGACACCAGCATACCCAGGTGTACCCGGCGCCTCGCCTGCTCCTCGAACAGGCTGGCCGGCAGGTCGATCCCGGCGCGCTGGCCGCGCTGCTGCATGTCGTTCAGCATCTGCTGCTTCATGCGCTCGGCTTCCTGGTTGACCATCGCCTTTGGCACGTCCATCGGGTTGGCGGCGATCAGCACGTCCATGACCCTGTCCTTGACCAGGCCCTGCACCTTCTGCCTCAGTTCGTGCGCCATGTTCTGGCGGACGTTGTCGCGCAATGCCTCGACGGTGCCGGCCTCCACGCCGAAAGCCTTGACGAATTCCTCGTCGATCTCCGGCAGCTGCGGCTCGGCGACGCGGAGCACCCGGGTCTCGAACGTGGCGGCCTTGCCGGCCAGGTGCTCGGCACGATAGTCGTCGGGGAAGGTCACCTCGAGCGTGCGCTCGTCACCGGCGCTCGCACCCAGCAAGCCGGCTTCGAAACCGTCGATCATCGAACCGGATCCGAGCACCAGTGGCACATTCTCGCCGGTACCGCCCTCGAAGACCTCGCCGTCGATCATGCCCTTGAAATCGAGATGAACGGTGTCGCCGTCCTGCGCCGCGCGCTCCACGTCGTTCCAGACGGTGCGCTGCTTGCGCAGCTTATCGATCATGCCGTCGATATCGGTATCCTGCACCTCGGCCACCGGGCGCGTCACCGACTGGCCCGACATGTCGGCCAGCGTGACCTCGGGAACCACTTCGAAGATGGCGGTGTAACCCAGGCCACCCTCCTCGGCTGCCTCCCGCAGTTCGACCTGCGGCTCCCCGGCCGGAACCAGTTTCTGCTGGCTGGCCGCTTCGTACAGGGTCTCCTGGATCAGCGAGCCATAGGTTTCCTGCCGGACATGCTCGCCGAAACGCTGCTTGATCGTGCGCATCGGCACCTTGCCCGGACGGAAACCATCGAGCCGCGCGTGACGCGCCAGGTCCTTGAGTTTCTTGTCCATTTCGGCGTTCACACGCTCGGCTGGCAGGTCTACCAGCAATCGCTTCTCAAGGCCCTCGCCCGATTCCACAGAAACTTGCATTCGTCTTCACTCCGGCGGTTTCGCCGCCTTACTCTCGTCGATGGTTGAAACCCGGCCGATGACCTGGGCACTGTTCTACCGGCCAGATGATCGGGTGATCAGTGGTGCGAAAGGAGAGACTCGAACTCTCACGGGTTGCCCCACTGGAACCTAAATCCAGCGCGTCTACCAGTTCCGCCACTTTCGCCTCGCCGGTGCGAATCCGCCATTATACAAAACCGCGTCGCTGCGGTCATAGGCATAACAAGGTTTTGGCGATGGATCGGCGTGTCCCGCCACACGGGCGGGTTTCAGATCACCTTGGAAAAACTGCCGCTGGCACCGCCGGCCGGCAGGTAGCGGTCGAACACCATGCAGATGTTGCGGATCAGCAGGCGACCGGCCGGCAGCACGTCGATCATGTTGCCTTCGATGCGTAACAGCCCGTCTGCGGCCATCGGCGCCAGCCGGGCGAGCTCGTCGGCGAAGTAGTCGCCGAAGTCGATCCCCCATTCGCTGCCGACGGCGGCCATGTCGAGGTGGAAATTACAGATCAGCTGGGTGATCACGGCGCGCCGCAGTTCGTCGTCGCGGCTCAGTTCGATGCCGCGAAAAACCGCCAGTTCGCCGGCATCGATGGCGGCGTAGTACTCGTCGAGCGTGCGCACGTTCTGTGCGTAGGTGTTGCCGACCATGCCGATCGACGTGACACCGATGGCGACCAGGTCGCAATGTGCATGGGTCGAGTAACCCTGAAAATTGCGGTACAGCTGACCCTGTCGCTGCGCCTCCGCCAGCTCGTCGTCGGGTCGGGCGAAGTGGTCCATACCTATATATACGTAGCCTGCCGCCGCCAGGTGCTCACCGATCTGGCTCAGCATGTCGAGCTTCTGGTCCGGGCTCGGCAGGTCGACCTCGTTGATCCGGCGCTGTGGCTTGAAGCGCTGCGGCAGGTGCGCATAGTTGAACACCGACAGGCGGTCCGGCGCGGCATCGATGACCCGGTCCAGCGTGGCGATGAACGAATCGACGGTCTGCAGCGGCAGGCCGTAGATCAGGTCCACGCTGACCGAGCGGAAACCGGCCGCGCGCGCCGCGCGCAGGGCACCGAACGTCTGTTCGGCCGACTGGATACGGTTGACTGCCTTCTGCACGTTCGGGTCGAGGTCCTGCAGGCCGAGGCTCATGCGGTTGAAACCGATGTCACGCAGCACACCGATGGTCTCCCCGGTGACCTCGCGCGGGTCGATCTCGATCGAGTATTCCCCGCGGTCGTCGTCGAGCAGGCGGAAGTGACGCCCGGTGACCGCCATCAGTTCGCGCATCTGCTCGGCGCTGATGAACGTCGGCGTGCCGCCACCCCAATGCAACTGCTCGACCGCGCGCGAGTCATCGAACAGCTCCGCCTGCATCGCGATCTCGCGGTATACCCGGTCGAGGTAGGGCTGCGCCTTCGTCCGGTCCTTGGTCACGACCTTGTTGCAGGCGCAGTAGAAACAGACCGTATCGCAGAAAGGGATATGGAAGTACAGCGACAGTGGCCGGCCACTGGCATTGCTGGCGGCAGCCGCCGCGCGGTACTCCGCCGCCCCGAATCCGTCGTGGAACTGCACCGCTGTCGGGTACGACGTGTAGCGGGGTCCGGTCTGGTCGTAGCGACCGATCAGCGCCGGGTCGAGGACGAGCGTCTGTTGCATGGCGTCGAATGTCCTGTCTGGTTGAATCGTTGATTGTAGGACCGCCCGACTACTCGGGAGTGCCCTCGAATACCTCGCGGTACTCAGCCAGCTGTTCGGCGGTCAACAGGAACACCCCGTCGCCACCACGTTCGAAGTCTAGCCACAGGAACGGCACATCCGGCCAGCGCCTCAACAGCAGGTCGGCGCTGGCGCCGACCTCGCAGACCATGATACCACCCGGTTTCAGGTAGTCCGCGCCGCCGGCCAGGATACGGGCGACGACGTCCATGCCGTCTTCGCCGGCCTCGAGCGCCATGCGCGGCTCGTGGCGATACTCGTCCGGCAGTTGGCGCATTTCGGCTTCGCTGACGTACGGCGGGTTGCTGACGATCAGGTCGTAGGTCTCGTCATCCAGCCCTTCATAGACATCGGCCCGCAGCGCCCTGACCCGGTCTTCGAGGGCGTGCCGCTCGATGTTCTGCTGGGCGACCTCGAGCGCCGCCGGCGACAGGTCGCTGAGGTCGACCAGCGCGTCGGGAAACGCGAATGCACAGGCAATGCCGATGCACCCGCTGCCGCAGCACAGGTCGAGCACGTTGCCGACGTGGTCGGCCTGCAACCAGGGTTCGAAGCCCTCGCCGATCAGTTCGGCTATCGGCGAACGCGGGATCAGCACGTTGTCGTCGACATGGAAGGTCAGTCCGGCGAATCGCGCCTCGCCGATCAGGTAGGCCAGCGGTACGCGCTCATCGATCCGGCGTCGGGACAACGCGTGGATACGTCCTGCCTCCTCGGCGCTGACACGGGCATCAAGGTACTCCCCCGGCAGCGAGTGATCGAGGTGAACAGCGTGGAGCACCAATGCCAGCGCCTCGTCGAGCGCGTTGTCGGTGCCGTGTCCGAAGAACAGGCCAGCCTCGTTGAACCGGCTGGCGCACCAGCGCACCCAGTCACGCAGCGAGCGCAGTTGTTGAGGGACCGCCGTCATGCCTGTCGCTCCGGCACAATTGAAACAATAATCAATGATAACGTGCCCGGGCAGGTGCGGCATTTCCCCTGTAACCGTCGGCTTGCCCGGATTGGGTCGCCGGGCAGGTTTCCGCCGCAGAACCGGTCGCTTTCTTGATCAATGGACAACGAGGGAACAGGCCATTGCGCAGATTCGTCAGCTCACTCAAGTTTCAGATCGGTCTCGGGATCATCCTGATCACCGCGCTGTTCGCGACCTCGACACTCTACTCGCTGTACGTCATCGACCTGCAACACAGCGACGACGTGCTGGTCAGGCTGGCGGGCCGTCTGCAGCTGCACGAACAGCACCTGACGGTGCAGGCGATGCGCTACCAGGAGAACGCACCACGCGACTACCCGAGCTATTACCGCGACCTGAACCTTTACTTCGTCGATCTGCAAAAGACGCGCGACGAACTGACAGCCATCATCGAGGCCTTCGCCAGCGACCGCTTTGACCGCTCGGTGACCGGGGAGCACATGGCGATGGAGCCGCAGTTGCCGGCGCCGACCCGGGCCGTGGCCGAGGAACTCGGTCGTCGCTGGCACACCTTCCTGGCCGGGCTCGACGAGCGCATCGGCCCGGACCAGGGGGAACCCAGGCTCGAATGGGGCGCCGAGTGGATCGTCGAGCACCACGCCCCGCTGGAACAGGCGGCACGCGAGCTGATGGCATCTCTCGACGGCGAAGTCGGTGCACGGGCGCGCAAGGCCAACCTGGTCAACCGGCTGCTGCTGGCTGCCGCCCTGGTGGTATCGCTGGCCACCACGATCTGGTTCTACCGACGCGTCGTCAGCCCGCTCGCAATCGCGGTGAGCGGCTTCCGACAGGTTGCCAACGGCGATTTCGCGCACCGGGTACCGGTCACCCACGACAACGAGATCGGCTCGCTGGCGAGTTCGTTCAATCACCTGTCGGGGCGCCTCGACGCGCTGCGCCGGCTGCTGACCCGGCTGGAACATGGCGCGACCCTCGAGGATACCCTGCGCACGCTGTCGGAGACCCTGCCCGCGCTGATCCCGGTCGACTGGATCGGCGTTCTGGTGATCGGGGTGGACGGCCGGATTCACCTGGAGCAGGCGTTCAGTGACGGCAAAAAGGCGGCCATCCCGCGCCTCAGCTTCGAACCCGACAGGACACTGCTCGAGGAATGCATCAACAGCCGCGAGCCGCTGCACATCGCCGATGTCCGTGAAATGGGTCGCCTGTCGGAGAACTACCTGTTCCTGCGCCAACTGGCCGAACTCGGCCGTCGCGACGCGATCTTCCTTCCGATCGGCTACGGTTCGTCGATCCAGGGGGTCGCCGTGTTCGCCAACCGCTACCCGAACAGTTACCGCGCTGAGCATCTTGCCCTGCTGGGCAACCTCGGCGTGCTGGTCGGCATCAGCCTGGCACGGACGATCCAACTGGTCGAGAATACCCGCCTCGCCAGCATCGGCCAGTTCGCATCCGGTATCGTGCACGAGATCCGCAGCCCACTGGCAACCATCGGGCTGGCGCTGGACTACCTGCGACAGGCGGACGACCTACCGCCCAACGCGGCAAAACGCGTCGAACTGGCGACCGGGGAGATCGGGCGTCTCGAACGCCTGCTGGCCGATATCCTGCTCTACGCCAAACCGCTGACACTGGACCGTCAGCCGACCGACCTGGCCGCGCTGGTGCGGGAAGTAGCCGGCCTCGGTGGCACGGAGCACACCGCGGCCGTGATGGAACTCGCTGCCTGCAACGACGTGCCGCTGGACAGGGACCGTGTTCGACAGGTGCTGCTGAACCTGATCGCGAACGCTCGCGAAGGCTCTCGGACGGATCAGCCGATAAAAATCGTCTGCGGGAGGGATGCGAACTGGGCAACGGTCGAGATCCACAACAGTGGCGAACCGATCGAGCCAAAGGCGCTGGAGCGACTCTTCGAGCCGTTTTTCACCACCAAGTCGTCGGGCACGGGATTGGGCCTGTCGATCGTACGGCGGATCGTCAATGCCCATGGCGGCGAAATTTCGATCGAGTCCGACACGACCGGAACGGTCGCCACGCTACGCCTGCCGGCCAACAACCCGGTCAGCGCACTGGTCACCTGAACGCGCCGAACCGGGCGACGTCCCTGTCGCCGGGTGGGGAAACACGCAACCCTGGCGCAACGGTCAGGCCGCCTGCTCTTTCAGGCCGAGCACCTGGGTCGCCGCGGCGCGCTTCTTGCGACGCTCTTCCTCGCGTTCCGCGCCGCGCTGCACCAGGTCGTCCAGCGTGATGTCGGTCAGGAAGATGAAGATCTGCTGGCTCAGGTCGTCCCACAGGCTGTGGGTGAGACAACGCTGGCCGTCGTGGCAATTCTGCTTGCCCTTGCAGCGCGTGAACTCGACCCACTCGTCGACCGCACAGATGATATCGGCGATCGAGATTTCGTCCGACTCGCGTCCCAGGTAGTAGCCGCCACCGGGGCCGCGTACACCACGTACCAGGCCCTTGCTGCGCAGGGCGGCGAAGAGTTGCTCGAGGTAGGACAGGGAAATGCCCTGGTTCTCGGAGATATCGGCAAGGGTAACCGGTCCGTCGGTCCCGTTCAGGGCCAGGTCCAGCATTGCGGTCACAGCGTAGCGGCCTTTCGTGGAGAGTCTCATGCGTAGTTCCTCGTGTTCGGCACCAGGGTGCAATTACTGAGTAATTTAGTAGGACAAAAGCTAGCATTAACCAACCAAAATGATCAAGTTTTTTTGCACAGTCCGTGTCCGGGAATTCAAAAACGGCTCGGGGGTGACCCGGGCAGCCGGGCATAGGCAACCACTCGGAAAACAGAAAAATAATTAATTTCTGTTTTAAAACAGAAGGTTGAAAACGATATCTACGGTTTTAAATCAACCAATATCGCAGACAGGTGGCGACAGGGCACCGACATCGTCGATGAACAGGTGGCCCTGTTGCAGGCAGAAAGTCAGCCATTTGGACACGAAGAGATTGACCCGCCACTTGTTCAGCAGGCCCGGGGCTTCGTACAGGCGATCGACAGGCAATGCCTGCTGGCGCAGGTCTTCAACCTCGACCTGGCGCGCATCGTGGTAGGCACGCAGCAGCGCGTCGGGGTCGCGGCCGCCGTGTTCGTCCGGAAACCGGTAAGTCAGCCGCAACAGCGTCGTATAGGGCGTCTGCTCGATAATCGTCAGCAACAGGTCCTGGTGCTGATCACTGCTCGAGCAGTGCTCTCCCCGCAAACGCTTCAGCTGCGGCATCAGGCTCAACAGGTAGCCGTAGTTCTCCTCGCACAGCGTGCCCAGGTCGCCAAGCGACGGCCGGCTGTCGAGCCACTTTGCCAGATTGACACCTGTACGCTGATTCATGGTCCTGTCGAGGCGACAAAAACAGGTGACAGTATAGACGGCCGAGTGGGACCGGGACTTGAGCTTCCGACCGTGGCAGGCGACAGGGATGCGCGATCAGGCCTGGCTGGTGGAATCCTGCTCGGCGACCTGGCGACGGACGTCGTCCATATCCAGTTCTCCGGCCTTGGCAAGCAGTTCACGGAAAGCGGATTCGGGCAGAGCGCCGGCCTCGCTGTAAATGATGATCTTGTCGCGGAAGATCATCA
>JAGRGW010000207.1:3555-4356 GCA_020445315.1 Gammaproteobacteria bacterium | reverse complement strand
ACCTCCCAGACCCGGTTCAGACTGCTGCCGCTGCTCGTTGCACTGAAGGCGAAATCGCGTGGATCGACTTCGCCCTCGAACCGGACCGTCGTGCTGCGATCCGAGTCATCGACGATGGTGTACCGTGCGTCGAGCGCGTAATCCGAGCCGTTACCCGGCGTCAACAGGTAAAGATCTTCGCCGGCGCCACCGACAAGCGCGTCACGCCCACCGCCACCGTGCAGCTCGTCGTTGCCGTCGCCGGCATACAGGCGGTTGTTGCCACCGCCTGCTGTCAACACGTCATTGTCATGCGTGCCGAACACCAGGTCGTCACCATCGGAACCGGAAAGGAAATAGGCGTTGTCCAGACGTTCTGTCAACAGTTCCTGGTAAGTCAGCGTTTCGCCGCCACCAAAGGTGAAGCTATCGATGACGCCGGTCAGTCCACCATCGATGACCAGGGTGTTGCGATAGGCATAGCTCAGGTACAACACGTCGGCGTAGTAGTCCGAACTGAGGCGCAGGTCGCCCGGCCCGATGTCACCGTTGAACACCAGGGCATTCCCCTCGCCCGCGGTGTCGATGATGGATTCCGGGCCATCATCGCTTTCCGCGCTGTCGCCAACCGCGAATACGTAGCGGTCTGCACCCGCACCACCGACAAGCAGATCGACACCCAGCCCGCCGACAAGGAGGTCGTCGTCGGCGTTGCCCCATAAGCTGTCATTGCCATCACCGCCGACGAGCATGTCGTCGCCAGTGCCACCCGACAACCGGTCGGCACCGTCTCCACCGTAGAGGACGTCGTTGCCGGCCGGC
>JAGRGW010000207.1:0-3481 GCA_020445315.1 Gammaproteobacteria bacterium | reverse complement strand
AGCTGGTCGTTGCCCTCGCCGCCGTCGAGAAAATCCCGGCCATGGCGGGCAATGTCGATCCCGTCGATATCGCCGAACAGGGCATCGGCCCCTGCGCCACCGTGCAGCACGTCGTCACCGCCATTGCCGATCAATACATCGTTGCCGGCACCGCCATCCAGGCGGTCCGCGCCATGAAAGGCGTCGTCGCCGTCCACGATCACACGGAAATCGCCATCGAGATAGTCATCGCCGTCACCGCCGGAAAGGATGTCATCGCCGCCGTTACCGTTGATGGCGTCGTTGCCCGCACCACCCGCGAGATAGTCGTTACCGTGCGCATGGCCGGGCAGGTTCGGCAGACCGTCGGAGCGCCTGCCGCTCTGGTCGCCGTTCAGCGCGTCATCGCCCGCACCACCGAACACGACGTCGTCGGCCGCACCGCCCCAGACCAGGTCGTCGCCGTCACCGGCGTCTATCCAGTCATTGCCGCTGCCGCTGACATAGTCGCCGAGGCGCAGCTGCCTCTCGCCGTGCGCATCGACGTGCTGCCAGAGGTAGTCGAACACGAAGCGGTCCATCTGCTCTTCGCCGATACTGGCCTCGCGGTCGCCATCGATGACGTCATTGCCCGCGCCACCGAAGATTTCATCGTCACCATCACCACCGAACAGGCCGTCGACACCCGCGCTGCCAAACAGTAAATCGTCCCCGCCCTGGCCGCTGAGGAAGTCGCCGTCGGGCTGCCCGGCCGTGAAATAGTCGGCCGATCCCTGGCCGGCACGCACGCTGGCCGCGTCGTCGATGGCGGTCGCGTACAGGCGGTCGTCGCCGGCGCCACCGTGCACGAAGTCCTTGCCTTCGCCGCCCTCGACGATGTCCGTGTCCGGAGCGCTGTTGACGACAGCCTCTCCCTGCAAGGCCTGGTGCCTGTTGTCCCAGGCGTAGATCCAGTCGTTGCCGGCAAGGCCGATGATATGGTCGGGCCGGTTGAATGCGTTCGGCGCGTCGAGGTCGGTTACGCTGTCGTCGACCGTACCAAGCAGGATCTCATGTTCCGTCGTACCGAGCGTGATGACGGGTGCAACCGGCGGGGGACTATCGGACGAAACCAGGTCGATGCGCAGGTCGCCATTGACGAAATCGAGCACGAGCAGGCTGCCGCCGTCGACCAGCCGGTCGACGCGCAGGTCGTCGCCCTGCAGCGAGAAAGCGAATGCCTGGTCCGCGGACAGGAACCGCCCGCTGCCCGCATCGTCCGTCCCGCCGAACAGCAGGTCGTCGTCGAAGAACAGGTAGCCGACACCGTCGATATCGAAAACGACGTCGCCGGCGCCAGCGTAGTAGCGGTCGTCGCCGGCGCCACCTTCGAGGTAGTCGGCGCCGCCACCGCCGTCGAGTTCGTCGTTGCCCACGCCACCGAACAACGCATCGTCCAACGGGCCACCGGTCAGCCGGTCGTACCCGTCGCCCCCGAACAGCAGCTGGCGCCAATTGTCAGACGTGTAGTGCAGCTGCAGGCTGACACCCGCGTCGGCGCCACCGCCGTGCAGTGCGGCATCGAGAAAATGCACATCGTAGCCACCCGGGAACACGTTGCCGGGATAGACAAAATCGCCCTCCTGCTCCATCTCGCCCTGCACTTTCACGGCCTCGGCACGGGCCTGCAGGTAGCGGTCGGTGAGACCGTACCCGGCATCCCTGTCGTAAAGATCGAGCTGCCCCTGACCGTTGTGCAGGTAGTCGTACCGCGCCGTGGCAACGACGAAGGGATTCAATTCGACCAGCGCGTAGCGCCAGCCAATGTGCGCCTTCGCCGCGGCGACGATCGAATCCACTGACCAGCTGTCGTCGATCGGGATGAAGCTGCTCTCCAGCGCCGACAGGGTTTCCGGGCGGATATCGGCATGCTCGCCGAAATAGAGTTTCTTCAGCCTGTCCATCAGGCGCAGGCGGTCGCGCTGCGACGTCTCCCACCACAGGTCGTAGAGGTTCTCGATACCCTTGCCGGACAGGAAACCACCGGTGATGGCCGCGGCCGCGACCATGCCGATCGACAACGGGCCCGACACGGTCAGCATCGACGCCACGGCGATGCGGGCCGTGTTCTGTGCGGCCGCCGCACCGACCTCGCCGCCGATAGTCGCCAGCGCCCATTTCTGCATGACCCTCAGCGAGTCATCCAACGTCGGCGCCGCGGCCGCCTCGTGGGCGGTGACCAGGAAATCGAGGATACCCGCTGACTTTGCCAGGAACTCGACCGTGCCGTTCAAGCCGATGTTGAGCCTGAACACGCCGGCCTCTTTCAGCGCCGCGAGGCCCTGTTGCAGGTTGTCGCGTGCAACACCGTCGATGAAATTCATCCCGTTGGTCAGCGAGGGGTGCGTTGCCGGGTTGGCGTAGAAGCGCTCGACCTCGTCGATGGAGAAATCGAGATACGCGGCCGCATCGCCACGCAGCACGCCACTGAGCTCAATGCGGACATGCGACGCGGCGGCGATCGCATTCTTGACCTTGCGCAGGTCAGCGTTGGCGAGCATGCGCTGCAGGACCTCGCGATCGATGCCCTCGATCGTCGTCACGTTGGGGTTTGCCAGCAGCTCCGGCAGTTCAGTCAGCTCGAAGACACCGCGCGCCTTGGCCGGCGACAGCATCACGTGCACGGCGCCGCGGGTCTCCCTGGCGAAACGCCGGGATACGTGGTCCCAGATGCCGTCAGGCACGCGATCGCCGTTGTGGTCGATGGAGCCGTTGAGGAACTGGTGGGCGGGGCTGCCCGCGGTACTGGGATCGGAGTCGAGAAGCGCTGCGATAACGTCTCTGAGTTTCCTGTTCGCGAAAATGTCGAGAAACTTGACGATCTCTGTCTCGCGCATACTGCGAACGCGGCCAGAGCTTTCCTCGACGGCCTCAGCGATCCCGCCGTAGCTCCTTCCCAGCGTGCTCGAGCCACTGAACAAGAGCGTCTCCTGTCCATCGGCGGAGATATCGATCTGGTCGATCAGCGCGATCAACTGGTCGATACTGGTTATTTCGTCGAGCCGTCCCGTGGCCTCTGCAGCAGTCAATGCCATGTGCACCTTCCCTGGTGGCAGCAATCAAGAAATCAGAAGTCGAAATGCAGAACCACATCGTCGAACTTGCGGAACAAGCCCATGGCACCGTAGGTGGTAAGGGCGCTCTTCAAAACCTGTTTCGCTTTCTCGATGTCGCCCGGACCGGAAATATTCTTCAATTCCCAGTACTTGACGTAAGGCACGTCCTTGAACGTCTTGCTGCTCCCGCTGCCGAGCCTGAGCACTGCAGCATAATCCTGATCGTTCCAATGCAACACGTAAGTCAATCGACCCGGATCATCTCTCCCACCGCCATCAACAAGCATCAAGAAAGTATCTGTCTGCTTATCAAAAACCCACTCCTGAAGCCCACCCGCAAACGGATCCATCCCCCCGTAAACATCCGGATCGTATCGATCCCAAAGCTCCCGAAGCCCGTACTTCTC
>JAGRGW010000206.1 GCA_020445315.1 Gammaproteobacteria bacterium | reverse complement strand
CGCAGGCCTGGCCGATGACGATCGGTCCGGCGCCAATGATCAGGATGCTCTTGATATCACTTCGTTTAGGCATGTCGATCAGGTCGAATTGGGCGCCGGTGGCGCCGGGATATTCAGGTCCTCGATGGCCTCGCGGCTCAACGTTGCTCCATCAGCTCGATAAAGTGGTCGAACACCGGTGCCACGTCGTGCGGTCCAGGGCTGGCCTCCGGGTGACCCTGGAAACTGAACGCGGGGCGATCTGTCCGGTGTATCCCCTGCAGGGAGCCGTCGAACAGGGACTTGTGCGTGGCGCGCAGATTGTCCGGCAGGCTCGCCTCGTCCACGGCAAAACCGTGGTTCTGGCTCGAGATCATGACCGTGCCGCGCTCGAGGTCCTGGACCGGGTGGTTGGCGCCGTGATGGCCGAACTTCATCTTGACCGTCGTGGCGCCGGAGGCCAGGCCGAGCAACTGGTGCCCCAGGCAGATGCCGAACGTCGGCAGCCCGGTGTCGACGATCCGGCGGATCGCGTCGATGGCGTAGGTGCACGGCTCCGGGTCACCGGGACCGTTCGACAGGAACACGCCATCGGGCTGCAGCGCCAGCACCTCGTCGGCCGGCGTCTCTGCCGGCACCACGGTCACGCGGCAGCCGCGATCGACGAGCATGCGCAGGATGTTGCGCTTGACGCCGTAATCGTAGGCGACGACATGAAAACGCGCCTCGGCCTCGGGCGTGGCATGCCCCCGGCCCAGGGCCCAAGTGCCCTCGGACCAGCTGTAGCGCTCGGCCGTGGTGACCTCGCGGGCGAGATCCATACCCTTCAAACCGGGGAACCCGCGCGCCAGTTCGAGCGCGCGCTGTTGGTCGATATCACCGGCCATGATGCAGCCGTTCTGCGCGCCTTTCTCGCGCAGGATCCGGGTCAGTCGCCGGGTGTCGATATCGGCGATGGCGACGACCCCGTGTTCGCGCAGGTAACCGTCGAGCGACTGCTCGCTGCGAAAGTTGCTGACCAGCAACGGCAGGTCGCGGATGACCAGCCCTGCCACGTGGACGGCCGACGACTCCTCGTCCTCGGCGTTGACGCCGGTGTTGCCGATGTGCGGATAGGTGAGCGTGACGATCTGCCGGCTGTACGAGGGATCGGTCAGGATCTCCTGGTAGCCCGTCATGGCGGTGTTGAACACCACCTCACCGACCGCCGCGCCATCAGAGCCAATGGAAAGGCCGTGGAAAACGCTGCCGTCTGCTAAAGCGAGTATTGCCGGTTTCGTCATTATCTGGGCGCACAAAAAGGCCGGGAGAGCACCTGGGTGGACGTCTCTTCCGGTGGGTCGGTCAGTAGATTCTCATGGAGCCGCAGCGCCTTGCTGCAGTGCGGGATACTACGTCAGGCCGGGCACCGCTGTCCATGTCTGCTGCGGAAATGTGGCGCGAACAGCGTGCGTATCGGCCGATTATTCGTCGGCGCCGCCGAGCAGCGCCTCGATTCGCTGGGTCATGCGCGCGATCTGGGGCCAGTCGGTGGCGACGATATCCTGGGCATGCGCGAGGTTATTGCGCAGCGATTCGAACTCCTTGGCCACGGCCTTGGCCACCCGGCGCGAGTCAAACCCCATCCACGCGAGCTGCGCATCGTCCTTGATCAGGATCTGGATCTTGTCCGACAGCTGCAGGCAGTCCACCAGCTTCTGCGGCGTGCCGCGCCGGCCACGCTCCGCGAACAGCGCCTCGGCCTTTTCCAACCGTCCCGGCGAGAGCTGGTCGCGCCACCGGTCGTCCGGGTAGACCTCGGCGAGGCGTCGCGTCACGCTCATTTCGATGATCGTGATCATGCCGAACAGCCACATGCGCACGATTGGCTTCTGCACATGGTCGCGCAGGATCACGCCGGCGACATCACCGATGATGTCGACGTAGCAACCGGTGTAGCGCGTCAGCACGAAGATGACCTCGGACAGCGAGGCATCGGCGGTCACGATCTGGCCACGTGAGAAGGCCCGGTGATGATCGCCGCAGACGCCGTCGGAAAGGTCCTCGCGGCGAACGTAGCCGTCGATACGACCTGCCCGGCGCAGGCCGGCGACGATCCAGCCGTTCGACGCCATGATCTCGCGCGCCTTCAGGGCCGCGGTATCGGTGTCGAACGACGCGATCGGCTCGGCGATGTCACGGGCCGTAAACGCGCGCATGAACTGGCGCAGCGCGTGGGCATGCGAGCCGTTCGACGTGTCGCCGCCGAGCCACGCGGGCTCGTCCGACACCGGCTCGTCGGCGTCGTGCGCCTGTGACTCGAGCCGCTCCCGGCACTGGTTCCAGGCCTTGTGCGCGCGCCGCATCAGCGTCGTGTCGCCGCCGTCGAGGACCCTGAGCAGGGCTTCCATCTCGGCCAGGAACACCCTGGCAAAGCGCGGGTCGTGTCGGCAGATGTCGCGACAGTTGTCGATCAGGTCGGCCAGCTTGACCGTCTTGGCCCGGTCGGAGGCCCGCGCGAGGTGGGCACGGTCGATCGCCTTGCGTGCGGCGCGGTTGCCGTCGCTGGGCTTGCTGACATCGGTCAGTTCCGCCACCAGCGCGGCGACGGGGCGCCCGAACGCCAGCTCGACGTCGCGGAACGTCGCCGGCGTATCCTCGACGGTGTCGTGGAGCCACGCCGCGGCGATCATCTCGTCGTCGTCGGATACCTCGGCCACCAGCGCGGCAACGCTGCGCAGGTGCACGTCGTAGGGCTGGTTGGAGTACTTGCGTCGCTGGTTGATGCGCGCATGGGCCTCGGTGGCGTAAAGCCGGGCCCGTTCGACCAGGTCGGTCATCGTGCTGTTGCTCCGCGAACGGCCGGCGAGCGCAAGCGGCGGCGCCGGGCGGGACTGTTGAGCCGGGTTACAGGTGCTGTGTCACCCAGGCGACGATACCACGCGCGTCCATGGCGCCGGACACCCGGTCCAGCTCCCGTCCCCCGGCGAACAGCGCCATCGTCGGGATGCTGCGAATGTTGAAACGCGCACCCAGCGACTGCTCGGCCTCGGTGTTGACTTTCAGCAGCCGCACCCGCGGTTCGAGCTGCGCGGCCGCCTGCGCAAACGCGGGCGCCATCATGCGACAGGGACCACACCACGGCGCCCAGAAATCGACCAGTAACGGCAGATCACTGCGCGTCAACTGGGCCTGGAAGGCCTGCCCGCCGACCTCGAGAGGCCGCCCCTCGAACAATGGCTGCTTGCAGCGGCCGCATTTGCCCCCTGCCCCGAGACGATCGACCGGAACCCGATTGACGCCGGCACAGTGGGGACAGACCACGTGTTTCGATTCGCTCACCTTGCACTCCCCGCCGAAACTAAACGTTGCACCGACCGACAACCCGTCGGCCGACTGCAGTAAAATTGTGGGCTAAGACGGTGCTTTTCAAGGACCGGGAACGGCTTGAAATCGGCCGCCACCGGCACCATCTGGGGCACGTCGAACCCGTTACAAGGCACGTGGAACAACATGTCAGACTCACCGTACATCATTGACATCACGGCAGAAAACTACGAGCAGGTCGTAATCCTGGGCTCACGCCAGGTACCCGTCCTGGTCGATTTCTGGGCCAGCTGGTGTCAGCCCTGCCAGATGCTGATGCCACTGCTGGCACGACTGGCCGACGAGTACCAGGGCGCTTTCGTCCTGGCCAAGGTCAACACCGAGGAACAGCAGGAGATCGCCGCACAGTTCGGCATTCGCAGCATCCCGACGGTCAAGCTGTTCCGCGACGGCGCGCCGGTCGACGAGTTCATGGGCGCGCTGCCCGAGGCGCAGATTCGCGCGTTCCTCGACAAGCACCTGCCACGCGAATCGGATGGCAGCGTCGAGCAGGCCCACCAACTCCTGCTACAGGGTGACGCCGTGGGGGCCGTTCGCGTGCTGACCGACGCCCTCGCCTCCGACCCCGCCAACGGCCGGCTCACGCTGGCCCTGGCCCAGGCCCAGGCCAGCGCCGGCGACATCGACGCGGCCGAGGCAACACTCGACCAGCTGCCGGAGGGAGAACAGGACAAGCCGGACGTCCGCGGTCTGCGCGGGCAGCTGTTCTTCGACCGCATCACGCTGGATGCACCGCCGCCGGATGCGCTGGCACGGACACTGGCAGCCTCGGCGGATGACAGCGCCGCCCGTTACCAGATGGCCGCACACCAGGTCATGCAGAACGACATCGTCGGCGCAATCGAGAACCTGCTGCAAATCATGCAGAAAGACCGCAAGTTCGGCGACGATGCCGCACGCAAGGCGCTTTTGAAGCTATTCGACATGTTCGCCGACCAGCCCGGAATCACGCGCTACCGTGCGCGGATGTTCAACCTTTTGCATTGACCTCAACGGCATCCGTCGCCAGGCAGACCGAGACGACCTCGACACCATCGCCATCGACCCGCCAACGGATCTCGTGGCCGGCCAGCCGCATGCCATAGCGTCGTTCCGGTTCGACCGCGTCGCGGTAGGCCGGTCGCGGATCGAGCGCCAGCACGTCGACAACGAGAGCGCGCAGTTTTTCGTCGCCATGCGCGGTGAACCACTCTGCTGGCTGCGTGGCGAAACGCACCGGCAGCATCGGTTGTGGCGCGTCGGTGGCGTAACCCGCTTGTGCGCCCGGTATCGCATCGGAGTAAGGCAGGTAGGGCTTGACGTCCAGAATCGGCGTGCCGTCGAGCAGGTCCACGCCAGCCACCCGCAACAGTGGCCGTGGCGCCGTTACGACCTCGCACAGGCGGACGACAGACAGGCCCAGCGCATTCGGCCGGAACGGCGAACGGCTGGCCCAGACGCCGACCTCGCGGTTGCCACCCAGGCGCGGCGGCCTGACCCTGGGGCGCCAGCCGGCCTCGACGTTGGCATTGAACCGGAATGTCAGCCACACGTGCGAAAATCCGTCGAGCTGGTCGAGCATTGCAGGGTCGTCGTACGGGGGCAGGAACACCACCTCGCCAGTTGCATGGTCGCTGAGCCCCGACTGCCGGGGGATGCCGAATTTTTCATCGAATGGCGACCTCATCACGGCCACCGGCTCGAGCTGGATCTGTTTTTCTGACATTGACCGGACCAACTGTGGACGGGTTCTCGCGGACCCGGGGCCGAACCTGCCACAATCGGGCGAGGTCCGCACGGAATTCAACAAGGGAATCGCGGTAAAGCATCCCGGCTTCGGGCCGAAAAGCCCGCATGACCGCCGCAGACGAGCCGATGGAACGCGAACAGCCCCACCCACCGTCGAACGCCGAGAAATACCGTACATCGAGCCTCGCGGTGCAGTCACTGTGCGCCCACTCGCCGGACGCGGCACTGCTGTTCGACCCGGCAGACGGCCGCGTGTACGACTTCAACGGGCGCGCGGCGACGATGCTCGACCTCGACACCCCGGACAGCAACGCCGTCTCGTTCGACGATCTGCAGGACGCGGATTCCGGGCTCGCGCAAAGCCTGGTCGACGACGTCATGGACAGCGACGCCGGTCGCGTCGTCAAGATCGACCTGCGCAGCCTGCAGGGCAGGACCGTGCCGGTCGAGGCCGCGCTGTCACGTGTCGATGTCGACGGGAAGCCACTTCTGCTGTGCCTCGCGCGCGACATTTCCGACCGCGAGGATGCCAACCAGCGCATCCAGCACATGGCATACCACGACACGCTGACCAACCTGCCGAACCGCACGCTGCTGACCGAACGCATCGAACGCGCACTGGTGCGCGCCCGGCGTACCGGCCAGGCCGGCGCATTGCTGTTCCTCGACCTCGACCGTTTCAAGCGCATCAACGATTCGCTCGGCCACAACGTCGGCGACCGCCTGTTGATCGAACTGGCCAACCGACTGCGCCAGGCATTACGCGAAGAGGACACGGTGGCCAGGCTTGGCGGTGACGAGTTCGTCGTCCTGCTCGAGGGACTCGGGCAACGTCATGACCGCGCCGTTGAAAAGGCCCAGGAAATCACCACCAAGCTGCGTGGCGTGTTCAACGAACCGTTCTCGCTGCAGGGCCACACGCTGTACGTGACCGCGAGCATCGGTATCGTCACTTTCCCGAACGACGGCGACAGCGTAGACCAACTGCTGCGCCATGCCGACACGGCGATGTACCACGCCAAGGGCAACGGCCGCGACAGTGCGCGCGTGTTCGAGACACGCATGGACGAAGCCGCGACGTCGCGGCTCAGGTTCGAGAACGAACTACGGATCGGCATCGAGCAGGCCCAGTTCGAATTGTACTTTCAGCCGGTGCTGACAATCCGCGACGGCCTGCTGCTCGGCGCCGAGGTCCTTCTGCGCTGGCGGCACCCGGACGCCGGCCTGATTGCCCCGTCGGAATTCCTGCCTTACGTCGAGAACTGCGCCCTGATGCTGAAGCTGGATGACTGGGTGCTGAACAGCGCCTGCCGACTGCTCGGTCGCATCCAGCAGGATCCCGGGCTGCAGGCACCGGAGTTCCTGGCCATCAACATCAGTCATCAGCAATTCCACCAGCCGGATTTCGTCGAGCGCGTGCTCGCGGTCATCGAAGACACCGGCGCCGAACCGGGGAGACTGCAGTTGGAGGTCACCGAACCGGTCCTGATCAAGGATGCCGCGGAAACGGTCGAGCGCATGAACCAGCTGCGTCGCATCGGCGTACGCTTCGCCATCGACGACTTCGGTACCGGTTACTCGTCGCTTTCCGACCTGCGCCGGCTGCCGCTGGACACGATCAAGATCGACCGCTCTTTCGTTCGCGACATTGCCAGCGACCCCAACGACGCGGTCATTGTCCGGGCAATCCTGTCCATGGCGGGTCATCTCGGACTGCACGTCATCGCGGAAGGCGTCGAATCACGCGAACAACTACAGTTCCTGCGCGAGGCCGGCTGCCGCTTCTATCAGGGTTACCTGGGGCGACCACCGCTGGACCGGCAGCATTTCGTCGAGGAGCTTCGTTTCAGCGGGGGGTCGTACCCGCTCGACCCGTTATCGCCCGCGAACAGCGGGAGGGATCCGCGGCGGATAGCGGGCGGTTGACGACCCGCGGCGGCTGGCAGGCGAGTCAGTCGGCCGCCACCAGCTGCTGCCGGCGCAGGCCCAGTTGGCGTTCGTAGAAGCGGATCATCGCGTTCTCGTAACCGCAGTCGCCGTCGGGGCCCAGTTCCCGCAGGCGCTTCTCGATCATGACGATCTCTTCCTGGATCCGGTCGACACTGGGCCGGGATTGACGTGGGGAGCGGTTGCGCATCGTGTTGTTCATATTGTTCACGCTAAGGGTATTCTCGTCTCTGTATATAGCAGAGAGTCTAGATACGCCAGGTGAAAAATATGTGACAGAAAGGGATACCGCGTGTGACCAGAACCGCCAGGTCGGCGAAAACAATTCAACGATCGAATCGTGACCCCGGCAGGCTGCTCCAGCGCCAGCCGCGCACCCTGGCCGGGGCATGCGCCACCAGCCCGGAGAGGACGATGACGACGACGAAGACCTCGCCCCGAAGTGACGGCAGCGCGGCCGCAATGGCCAGGAGTGCCAGCTTGAACAGGATCGCCAGTCCCTTGAGCTCGAACAGCCAGGTCGCGCTGTTCCAGAGGTACAGGAGCGCGAGCGCCGCGCCGGTTGCGATCGCCAGGTACCAGTAGAACGACCATTCCGACGCGGCGAGATCAAACAGGAAACCGCCGGACATGCCGGCGACACCGACCAGGTGGAGACAACGGAGAGCGATGTTGATCCACCGCTCGCCGGCAAAGTGGCGCGACCTTTCGGGAAACAGCCATGCGGCCCGGGATGCAGGCATCTCACATTGTCCTTGGGTGTTCACCAATCGCTGTCTCAACGGCAGCCAGAGGCGATGAAATGAACGGCGTTCGCAAAATCGTTCGCAGTATCGGGGATGCCCCTCATTGACGCCTATCGATGCGCTGCCATGCTTTGAAAGGTCGCCCGCCAGTCGATAAGACCCAGGAGCCATGTCTGAGGTTAGATTCCCCCCCGCACAATTCGGCGCGCTGGTACTCCTGGTGTTCTCCGCGGGGCTGTCCGCCGAATCATACCAGTACGACGCGGCCGGGCGTCTCGTCGTCGCAACCTACGACGACGGCGCCGAAATCCGCTTTACCTACGATGCCAACGGCAACCGTCTGTCGCGGACCGTGACGCTGCCGGACACCGATGGTGACGGTATTCCCGACAACTGGGAGGACCTGCACGACGAACTCGACGCCGGTGTGCCGGGTGACGCGCTGGTCGACGACGACGGCGACGGACTCAACAACCTACAGGAATACGAGAATCGCACTCTCCCGGGCGATCCGGACACGGACGACGACGGTGTCGACGACGGTCGCGAAGTGGCGGCCGGCACGGACCCATTGGATCCGGACGACACGCCGGCGCTGGCCGAACACGTCGTTCCGGTCATCAACGCGATCCTTCTCGGCGACTAGGGAGGCAATGATGCAAGGTCGAGTCGATGGCAACCGGACGACACGGACCCTCCGCACGGAGCCATGTTGGTCGTGTTGGGCGGTACTGCTGTTGGCCCTTCTGCCCGGGCTGGCCGGCGCCCACTTCATCACCCCGCAGGCGCCGGTTTACCCGTTGATGATCGGGCCGGCAGCTCCAGCCGGCTCAGGCAGTTTCGACGTCGTCGTCAATCCGTCCGGTGAGTTCGACACCTGCACCGTGTTTGCCCGGGTCACCGTCGGCGACAGCAGCATCGTGTCCGGCGGCGGCGAACTGACGGCCAAGGCACCGTCGTTCACGCTCACGGCGCTCAAGCCCGGCGCAACGACGGTCACGGTCTATTTCGAGGGCCTGACGAACGACCAGGGATTCGACTGCCCGGCCGTGGTTTCGCAAGTCATCACGGTCATCGTGCAATCGCTGGAAACGTCTGGCAGCACGCCGGGTTCGGGTAGCGACGCCGACCCGGTCAACACCTTCAGCGGCGAGCTGTTCATGGAGGAGGCGCGCCCCGACCTCTGGCTCGGCGGTCCGATGCCGCTGGACTTCCAACGCTACTATGGCTCCCATCTTCGCCGCGCCTTCGTACTCGGCGATCTCGGCAGTAACTGGCGGCACAACTTCGACGCACGCCTGCAGTGGAACGGCACGCGTGCGGTCTACACCTCGTGGAGCGGGCGTGTCGTGCTGTTCGACCACGACGGCAACACCTGGACCCAGCAGAGCCTCGACGAGGTGCCATACCAACTCGTCACCGGGCCCGGCGTCGACGCGCGCCTGTTCGACCCGGAGACCGACCAGGTCTACTCGTTCGACTACACGACCGGGGGCCAGGTAACCGGCAAGCTGGTGAAAATCGAAGACGGCCGAGGCAACGCCCATACCGTCAGCTACACCATGGACGGCCTCATCGACAGCGTCACCGACGGACTCGGCAGAACGCTCACCTTCCACTATCACGCGGTGACCCCGACCGACCAGATCCCCAAGATCAGCAGCGTCTCCGACGGCACCCGCACGGTGAGTTTTTTCTACGACGACCCTGTAGACGACCAGGTGCTGACCAGCGTGATCGACGCACGCGGCAACACCACAACGTATCGCTACGAGGACACGTCGGGCACGGCCGACCATGCCCTGCTGCTGCAGCGACAGCGGCCCGAGGGCAACATCCCCTATACCCAGACCTACTACGACACCACGGACCAGTACCGCAGCGGTCGTGTCTCGACACAGACCGATGCCCTCGGCCATGTCACGACCTTCACCTACGACGAGACGACGCGTACGACAACCATCGCGGAGGTCGGCGGCAGCGTGACGCGCGCGCACACGCACTCGGCGGCCGGCAAGCTGCAGCAGCATCGCGACGAGAACGGCAATTCGATCGACCTGGGCTATGACGGCAGCGGTCGCCGTACCGGGTTCGTGGACCGCGACGGCAACGGCGTGTCAACGTCCTATCACGCACCCACCGGAAGGCCCGCCAGCGTGACCCACGAGGATGGCACGACGTCGGGGTTCACCTATGCAGCGCGCACAGTCGACGGCATTACCTGGCACGACCTCGCCAGCGTGACCTTTGCCGATGGCAGCAGCGAGAGCTACACCTACGATGCCAACGGCAATCGCACCGGCATGACAACGCGTCGCGGGACGAGCTGGAGCTGGACCTACAACGGCCGCGGCCAGATCGTGACCGAGACGAACCCGAAAGGCGCCACCGCCACCTTTGCGTACAACGGTGACGGCACTGTTGCCAGCCTGACCGATGGCGCAGGGATCACGACGAACTACGGCTACGACGTGCTACGTCGTCTGAACCGCATGACGCATGCGGACGCCAGCTTCGCGATGATCGAATACGACGCCAACGACAACATCACGCGCATGGTCGACGAACTCGGTAACGAGACCGTCAACACCTACGACCGCAACAACAACCTGGTACGCATTCGTGACGCCCAGCTGGCGGAAACCGTGTTCACCTACGATGCCCTGGACCGGCTGCAGCGTGTCACCAACACCGAAGGGGAACAGACGCAGTTCCAGCACGACGAGCGCGGCCGCATCGAGCGCATCGTCTACCCCGACGGGCACGACCTGCAGTTCGGGTTCGACGGGCGCGGCCAGGTCGTGTCGGTCACCGACGCGACCGGGCGCACCTGGACGAGTGGCTACAGCCCGGACGGGGCGCTGACAGCGAGCGCCGACCCACTGGGCAACACGACGGCGTACGTCAACGATGCCAACAAGCTGCCGACAACGATCACGTCGCCACGCGGCTTCAGCGACATGCTGACGCGCGACGGCATGGGTCGTGTGACGCGCATCGATGACGCACTCGGTCGAGTCACGACGATCTCGCTCGATGCCGAGGGACTGCCGACCGCCCACATGCTCCCGGGCGGCGTGGTCAAGTCGAGCTACGCCCGCGACGCACTGTCCCTGTTGACCGGCGTGATGGACGCCAACAACCGCAACTGGTTGCGCGCGCGCGACAGCATCGGCCGAATCACCGCCATGACCGACCCTCTGGGCCGTACCCGCGGTTACAGCTACGACGCCCGCGGCAGACTGCAACAGGTGACCTTCGCCGGTGGGCTCGGCAACCTGCAACTGAGCTACGACGCGGCCGGTCGGGTGACCCAAAAGGCCTATTCCGACGGCACCATGCTGAACTTCGCTTACGACGTACTGACCCGGCTCAGCAGCGCAGACGGCATGTCGCTCGCCTATGACGGTGCGACGACCCGACTGGCGCAATCGAACGGCCTGGCGATCGGCCATGACAACCGGGGCCGTATCAACTCGGTGACGCTGGCGCCCGGACACGGCATCGCCTACGAGTACGACGCCGCCGGCCGGCTCGTTGCCGTCGAGGACTGGACGATGGCACGGACGACATTCAGCTACGACGGCGCCGGCCGACTGTCCGGCATCCAGCGTCCCAGCGGCGTCAACACCGGCTATGCCTACGATGCCGACAGCCAGTTGACCGGCATCACGACCACCAGGGGCGGCATGACGCTGTCTTCGATCGGCCTGACACGCGACGGCCTGGGCCGGATCACCTCGGCCGCACGTTCGACTCCTTCTGACGCCAGGCTGTTGTACGAGGAAAGCCACGCGCTGACCTTCGATAACGCGTCGCAGGTCAATACCCACGACTACGATGCCGAGGGCCGACTGCTGGACGATGGCGAGGTCAGCTACCAATGGGACCTGGCATCACGCCTGGTTCGCGCAACCCGTGGATCGAACACGGTCGACTACGGCTACAACGCCGTTGGGCAGATGACGCAGCGCACACTCGGTGGTGAAACGCGCAGCTTTGCATGGAACCACGCCCTCGGCCTGGCGACGATATCCGTCGAACGCATCGGCGGCAGCGACTGGCGGTACTACGTGCACACGCCCGGCGGCCTGCTGCTGTACAGCCTGGCCGCGGCCAACAACGCGCGACGGGACTACCATTTCGACGAAACCGGCAACACGCTGTTCCTGACCAACGGCGTCGGCGATACAACCGATCATTACCGGTATTCGCCGTTCGGCGGCCTGATCGGCGCATCCGGCAACACCGACAACGCGTTCACCTGGCAGGGCCAGTGGGGCGTGTGGCGTGAACACGCGAACGGTCGCTACTACATGCGCGCGCGCTGGTACGATCCGGCGGCGATGCGGTTCCTGAGCCGCGACCCGGCCATGCTGGTGACGCCACTCGAGGCCAACCCGTACCAGTACGCGTCGCTCGACCCGCTGCAACACATCGACCCCGCCGGGCTGGAACCGCAGCGGCGGGGCAAGGCGCGCACGCAGAGCGGAAACACGGTGGCGACCACCTGCTCGGCAATATCGGCACTGAGCGGCGTAGGCACCGTCGACAAGTTGCGCGATTTCGTCCTCGTCAGCGATGCAGCCGGGCGTCACGCCCGCGCAGTGCGGGCATTCCAGTCGCTCGAGAGCGGACTCGACCTGATCGCCCAGGGTCGCGCCGGGGTCGAAGGGGCGCGTGCCAACGTGGCACTGATGCGGGAGATGCAGACCGTGCGCGCCATCGAGGTGGGAACCACCGGCAGAGACCTGGCCAAGGCCAAGGGGTTCTCGGCCAAGGCCGGCGTCGGCCTGAACGTCGTCTCCTCGGTGACCTCTGGTATCGCGGAATATGCCAGCAACAAGACGCACACCTCCGGTGGGCGCGTGATCAACGCGGCCGGCGTTGGCGGCACGACGCTGCTGACGAGCACGGCCCACCCGGTCGTTGCCGTGGTGAGTGCCGGTTCCGCCGTGCTCGACACCGTTGCCGAGAATACACTCGGCGTGAAACCCGGCCTGGCCGAGCCGTTGAACAACGCGAGCCGGGGCCTGGTGGCCGTCGGCGAGTCGATCTATCGCGGTGACTGCCGCCCGATGCAGTCACTGACCAACAAAATGATCCGCGGGGATTTCGGCCTGCTGACGGAGGGCCTGTCCAGCGCCGCCGGCAAGTTCGGCGAGAACTACCTGACGTGGATTTTTGAGTAACCGGGCCGCGACCCGACCCACGGAGTCGGGGGGATCGACGGCCTCAATCGCGCCGCAGCGCGTCCGACACCGCGATCGGGGTCGGAAAACGCAGCACGACGACGTAAGAGGAAACGAGAAAGGTCAGCAACGTCGCCAACTGGATCAGGTAGGCGGCGCGTTCGCCGATCACGGCCTGGTCAAGCGCCAGCACCGCCAGCAACAGCGAGAACTCGCTCATTTGTCCGAGCCGGAACCCGACCTCGTGCGACCGCTTGTCCGACTCGCCGGTGCGCAGCAGCAGGACCCGGAAAAGCGGCGGCTTGGCCAGCATCAGGGCCACTGAGAGTACCAACGCCGGCACGATCACCTGGTCGATGATGCCGAGATCGAAACCCGCACCCAGCGAAAAGAAGAACAGCACCAGGAAGAAATCGCGCAGCGGCTTCAGGCTTTCTGCGATGAACATGGCGATCGGGCTCGACGCGAGCACGACGCCGGCGATGAAGGCGCCGATCTCTGCCGACAGGCCGATATAGGCCGCCAGCTCGGCCATGCCCATGCACCAGCCAATCGTCATCAGGAAGATGTACTCGTGGATCTTGTCGAAACGCCGGATCAAACGGATCAATACGAAACGCTCCACCATCCAGGCGAAACCGATCAGTGCAGGCAGCGCGATCAGGAGCTTGAGCAGGTCCAGCACCTGCACATCGCCCTGGCTGCTGCCCTGCACGACCAGCAGCAACACGATCGCAACCAGGTCCTGCAGCAACAGGATGCTGATGATCACCTCGCCGGTGCGCTGGTGATGCAACATCGTCGTCGGCAGTAGTTTGAGGCCGATGATCGTGCTCGAGAATGTCGCCGCGCCACCGACCAGCGCAGATTCGGTGACGCCGAAACCAAATGCCAGTGAAATCGAAAAGCCGATGGCGAAAAACGCCAGCGAGCTGAGCAGCGTGACCTGCGTCGTCTTGCTGACCATGCGCAGCAGTTCCTGCGGCTGCAGGTTGAGACCGAGCAGGAACAACAGGAACACGATGCCGAACTCGGAGATGCTGCGGATCAGGTCCGGATCGGTCACGAAGCCGAGCACGGATGGCCCCAGGAGGACACCGAGCAGGATATAGGCGACCAGTAACGACTGCCGCGCGAACAACGCCAGCGTCGCGAACAGCGCGGCGCCGGTGAACACGATAAAGATGGTGAAAACGAGCGGGTCTTGCTGCATCGCAACGGCGTCAACAACTACGGTCGATGACGATAGCAAGTTCCGTCACCCGGCGACAGCATCACGTGCGGGGGCAGCAATGACGGTCGACGCCCGCCAAGCGCGGCGACGACCCTGCCGGCTAAACCGGCAGGGTTGTTCGGCTCAGCGCAGCTGGCCGACCTTCGGTGCCTTGGGATCGATTCCCTGCTGGGCCTTCTGGCCAGGACGTGACTTGCAGTGGCTGGACACCGAACGACCGTCCTTGCGGACGTAACCCTCAACCCAGGCGCAGGTGTTGTCCGCGGCACAGCTGTTGGCGCTGAGACCCTTGCACTGGCTGGCGGCACCTGCCGGCAGCGAGAGCACGCCGAGCAACGTGGCAGCAAGCATGGAAGACGAGACGAAACGATGATTGGCGAAGCGCATGATGTTCTCTCCTTGTAAACATGCAGTGGTCGCGGATCCTTGCGACCCCCTGATGTTAATACGAGTGCTGCCAACACTCAAGTGCAGACGGCCCGTTCATCGCGGGCAATTGCCGTCCGAGCAGGCCTTGCCGTCGACCCAGATCGCACCCTCAAGCCTCGTATTCCCAAACACGGCACCTCCTACCCTCGCGCCGCCGAGGTCCGCGAAACTGAGATCCGCGCCGGTCAGATCGGCATTGGTCAGATCCGCGTGACGCAGGTTGGCGCCCTTGAGTACGGCGCCGCGCAGCACGGCATAGGACAGGTCGGCGCCAGCGAGGTCGACGTAGCGCATATCCGCATCGCGGAGGCCGGCCTCGCCGAGGCGGCTGCCGGCGAGATCGGCGTTGGCGAGGTGGGCACCGTCGAGGCGCACACCGCGCAGATCGGCACCGGACAGCCTGCATCCTTCCCACGCCACGGCCGGGGCCGCGGGCGCGGTACAATCGATCGGCGCACGTTCCTCACTGCGCCCCGCCAGCAGCACGATACCGACAAGGGCAACCATGACGACGACCGCGATAGCGATGGCACGGATCGCACGCAGCCGCTCCGTGCGTCGCTGCTGCGACTGCTGCGCCAACTCGGCCTCGTCGTTTCCGCGCATCTGCAGCGGTACGACCTCGTTGACGGAACCCAGGCGCTGCCATTCCGACCGGTCGAGGCTGACCTCATCGTCCAGCTGCAGCCGGCCCTCGATCACGTAGTGTCGAATCCGGGCGCTGCTGAACGGGCCACGCACCGTGTTGCCACGGCGGATGAACCAACTCAGGCCACTGCCCTTGACGTGCTTCTCGCTCACATCGGCTCCGCGTCTTTTCCCGCTGGATTTATCGGCGCTACAGCCGATAACTTGCGCAACCCGAGGCAAATCGACAGCATCCCTTGAAGATACCTGCCAGCCTGCAACCGCTGCTTCCAACCCGAAGCGTCGACATCCCTTCCCTGCTGAAACAGCTGCAGGTCGGCCAGGTGTTGCACGGCAAGGTCGTCGCCCAGGTCCAACCGGGCCTGTTGCGTCTGCAGATCGCGACCACCGAACTGCTCGCGCGCAGTCGCGTGCAGATCCCGGAAGGTACGCGACTCCAACTCGAGGTCGTGCAGAAATCGCCGCTGCCGGAACTGAAGATCATCCAGGCACCGACGACCAGGGACACCCAGCTGCGCGCCATGCGCAGTGCTCTCAGCCGCCAACTGCCACCCGCCGACGTGCGCCAGACCCTGAACAGCATACGCCAGCAGCCGATGACCGGGCGCCAGGCCGAGATCGTGCGCCAACTGACCTCGGTGCTGCAGAACAGTGGCCTGAAAGCCGAACAGTTGACTGCTCCGCAGCTGCGGCAGGCCGTCAACGACAGTGGCATCCTGCACGAATCGAGGTTGTTGCAGTCGGCCGCCGCGACGACAGGTGCCGCGGCCCAGGCCATTCCCGCTGACACCAAGATGCAGTTGCTGCAGGTGCTGACGCTGCTGGCACCCGAACTCGCACAGAAGCAGCAGGCGGGCAAACCCGCCAACGCCGCCGAGCTGGTCGCGCGGGCGCGCGAGTCCGCCGGAGACGGCCTGCTCAGCCGCCTGATCCGCCTGATCGAGGGGTCCGTGGCACGCGTCCAGCTGCAACAGACCGCGGCGATGCCGCTCGATGACAGCCCGCGCCAGGCCTGGCAGCTCGACCTGCCGATCCACCTGCCCGACGAAACCAGCGAGGCCATGTTGAGGATTCAACGCGAATCATCGGAAAGGGAGGACACCGGCACACCGACGTGGTCGGTCAACATCGCGTTCCAGTTCGACACCATCGGTACGCTGCAATGCCGCGTGGCACTCGCCGGTGACCGCGTATCGACGACCTTCTGGTGCGACCGTGAACAGACCCACCAGCGGGTCGAAGGACGCCTGCCGAACCTGCGCCGGGCACTCGAGGCACAGGGCCTGGAGGTCGTTCACCTCGCCGGGGTGCTCGGCGATCCTCCGGAGCCGTTGATCAACGTGCCCCGTCCCGACCTGCTGCTGGACGAACGCGCATGAACAGGCGCAGAAAGGATGCCGTCGGTGGCAATACCGATATCGCGGTCGCGCTGCGCTACGACGGCGACAGCGCGCCCCGGGTCACCGCATCGGGCCAGAACCTGGTGGCGGAGAACATCATCGAAGCCGCCGAGCGTGCCGGTGTCCCACTCTATCCCGATCCGGAACTGGCCATGGTGCTCGCCCAGATACCGCTCGGCGAAGAGATCCCCGACAATCTTTACAAGGCCATCGCCGAGGTCATCGCCTTCGCCTACATCCTCGCCGGCAAGTTTCCCGAGGGATTCCAGCGCGATGATCCACAGTCCGGAATCAGGGCCGACGACTGACGACGGTCAGGACTCGACCAATGCCTCGATTTCGTCGACGACGAGGGCAAGCTCGTTCAACAGGATCGGCGGCACAGTCGCTCGGCCGAACTGCTCGACGAGCTCGCGGTAATACCAGAGCGTCCCCTGTTTACCGCCGTTGAAGCGGTGCCACAGCTGATCGCCGCAGTCGCGGTAATCGCGCAGGATGGCCCGAGCGTTGTGCAGCTTGTCCGCGCATGACACCAGCAGCGTGTCGGGGGTGGCGTGCGGCAGGTGGGCGAGGTACGCACGCTTGCGTTCCTCCCACGGCGGCTTGGGATTTTCGAAGGTATCCGAGCACGCCGCAACGATATCGGCCACACGATCACCGAAGCGCTCCCGGATGAGCGCCAGTGTCTCGCGTCCGCCCTGGTCCTCCGGGCCATCGTGCAACAAGGCCGCGATCGCCGTGTCCTCGTCCCCGCCGGCCTCGATGACCAGGCTGGTCACTGCCAGCAGGTGGGACACGTAAGGGGTGCCGCTGCCCTTGCGGATCTGCTTCGCATGCAGCTGGTTGGCGTACACGAGTGCTTCCTCGAATCGCCGAGACAGTGGTATCGACATGGCTGTGCCCCCTCGCCCGGACATCACCGGCAACATCACGACATTATAATCGTCGCAGAAATACGGAAGGACAACACCGATGCGGACCTTTCACTGCGAACACTGCGGCAACCCGGTCTACTTCGAGAATACCCGTTGCACCACGTGTCGGCACGAGCTCGGCGTCGTACCCGAGGTGCTGCGGGTCAGTGCGCTGCGGCCAAACGCTGACGGAACCTGGCGCGCACTGACGCGACTGGCGGGCGATCGACGTTACCGCAAGTGCGAGAACTACCACGTCCACGATGTCTGCAACTGGCTGGTCACCGCCGACAGCGATGAGCCCTTTTGCATCGCCTGTCGGCTCAACCACACGATCCCGAACCTGGGCCGACCGGGCTTTCACGACCGCTGGTACCGCCTCGAGCGGAGCAAGCGGCGGCTCGTCTACAGCCTGATGAAGCTGGGACTGCCGCTGCACGGAAAGCAGCACGACCCGGAACGGGGTCTGGCATTCTCGTTCCTCAGCCACGCCGATGCGACACCGGGAAACCCGGTCGTGACCGGCCATGCCAACGGCCATATCACGATTGACATCGACGAGGCCGACCCGGCGCTGCGCGAACGCACGCGCGTCGATATGCAGGAGACATACCGCACCTTGCTGGGGCATTTTCGCCACGAGGCCGGCCACTATTACTGGGACCTCCTGATCGACGGCGGACCGGCGCTCGATGCTTTCCGTGACCTTTTCGGTGACGAACGGCTCGACTACGGCGAGTCACTGGACACCTACTACCGGGAAGGTGCCCGACCGAACTGGCAACAGGCGTTTATTTCGCGCTACGCCAGTTCGCACCCCTGGGAGGACTGGGCCGAGACCTGGGCACACTACCTGCATATCGTCGACACGCTGGAGACAGCGGGACACTACGGTGTTCGGACCGAGCGACGCACGGACACGGGCCTGGTCCAGCGCACCGTCTCCGATTTCGACGCCTACCGGGTGGAACGCTTCAGCGACATCGTCGACAACTGGATACCGCTGACCCAGGCCCTGAACAGCCTCAATCGCAGCATGGGCCTCCCGGACCTGTATCCCTTCGTACTGCCCTCACCGGCGATCGACAAGCTCGCCTTCGTGCACCAGCTGCTGCGCGATCATCGCCAGTTCGACCTCGGCTATGACACCGAACTGGATCGCGACGTCCCACCGACATCGAGCCACAGCTGGTGGCGGCACCTCGGGCGACTGTTCGGTCGACTCCGCCCGGCCTGAGCAGCGAGGCTGATTCCCCCATCTTTCACCGTGTAACTTGCCCGAGGCAATCGTGTCGAATCGCAGTATTACCAGGCACGAGGTGAGCCAGATGGCCGGACCGTTCCGCGCTGCGTCCCGGGCGACGATGCGGCATTTTTTATTCGCCTCGTTCATTGGGCTGGTCGCGGCGTTGATTCCGCCCGGGGCACTGTCGGCACAGGCCGTTCCGGTCATCGTCGCCGAGGTCCGCGTCGTGACCTTCGTCGACGAGGTCGAGGCGCTGGGCACACTGCGCGCCAACGAATCGATAACGCTGACGGCTTCGGTTACGGAAACCGTCAGTGTCCTGCACTTCGACGACGGCGACCGGGTCACGGCCGGACAGGTGCTGGTCGAAATGACCGACACCGAGGAGCAGGCCCAGCTACGCGAGGCCAGGGCGCTGGAGCGCGAGGCGGCCAGCCAGTACCGGCGCGTGGAGTCCCTGGCGACCCAGGGTACGGCGGCAAAGTCCCTGCTCGACGAACGCGACCGCCAATGGAAGACCGCCCGGGCGCGCCTCGTCGCCATCGAGTCCCGGCTGTCCGACCGGCTGCTGAAGGCGCCATTCAGCGGGGTCATGGGCCTGCGCAACATCAGTGTCGGCGCGCTGGTCGAACCGGGTGACCTGATCGCGACGCTGGATGACGATACGATGCTGAAGCTCGACCTCTCGGTTCCCAGCGTGTATCTCGCTTCCATGCACCCTGGCATACCGATCGTCGCCACGACGCGCGCCTACGGCGACCGCGTATTCCACGGCACCGTCCGCTCGATCGACAGCCGCGTCGATCCCGTTACCCGCTCGGTCGTCGCGCGGGTGCTTCTGCCCAACGACGAGCGCCTGCTCAAACCCGGCATGCTGATGCAGGTCCGCCTGCGCAAGAACGAGCGCCAGGCGATGGTCATTCCCGAAGCCGCGCTGATGCCGCTCGGGCGGCTGCAGTTCGTACTCGTCGCCGATCCGGCTGACGGCGCCCTTCGTGCCCGCAAACAGCAGGTGGAGATCGGCTCGAGACGCCCGGGCGAGGTCGAAATACTCGCCGGCCTGAAGCCCGGCGAGCGGGTCGTCACCCACGGCATGATGAGCGTCCGGCCGGGGCAGGAAATCACCGTGAAGGCGGTCGACGACGGTTCACTGCCGATCGAAGACATCCTCCGTCACGGGCAGCCCGCCGCTGTCGCCGGGAGCCGCCAACCGTGATCCTGTCCGATGTCTCGGTCAAGCGACCGGTCTTCGCGGCTGTCCTGTCACTGATCCTGATCGCTTTCGGACTGGTCGCGTTCGATCGCCTGCCGCTGCGCGAGTACCCGAATATCGATTCACCCGTCGTCTCCGTGGAAACGCTGTATCCCGGTGCCGCCGCCAACGTCGTCGAGAGCCGGATCACGCAGCTGATCGAGGACCGCATAGCCGGTGTCGAGGGCATCCGGTTCGTGGAATCGGTGAGTGAAGACGGGCGCTCCAACATCACGATCGAGTTCGACGTGGACCGCGACATCGACGGCGCCGCCAACGATATTCGGGACCGCGTCTCGACGGTGCTCGACGACCTGCCGGACGAGGCCGACCCGCCCGAGATCCAGAAGGTCGACAGCAACGAGGACGTCATCATGTGGCTGAACCTCGTCAGCCCCGGCATGAGCGTGCCCGAGCTGTCCGACTATGCGCGTCGGTACCTCGTCGACCGCTTCTCCGTCATCGACGGTGTCGCGCGCGTGCGCGTGGGCGGCAGCCAGACATTTGCGATGCGTATCTGGCTCGACCGCCACCAGCTTGCCGCGCGCGGACTGTCGGTGTCCGATGTCGAGAACGCGTTGCGCGCCGAGAACCTGGAACTCCCCGCTGGCAGTCTCGATTCGACCGATCGGCAGTTCACGGTCCGGGTCGAGCGCACGTTCGAGGCGGCATCGGATTTTGCCCGGCTGGTCCTTGCCCGCGGCGAGGACGGCTACCTGGTCAGGCTGGGCGATGTCGCGCGGGTCGAAAAGGCCGCCGCCGAAACGCGTACCTTCTTTCGCGGCAACGGTGTACCGATGGTGGGTATCGGCATCATCAAGCAATCGACCGCCAACACCATAGCGGTCGCCGATGCAGCCAAGAAAGAAGTCCTGCGCGTCAATGCCAGCCTGCCGAACGGCATGGAGATCAAGCAGAGTTACGACACCTCGGTGTTCGTAAAGGGTGCGATCGCCGAAGTCTACAAGACCCTGGTCATCGCGATCGCCCTGGTCGTTGGCGTCATCTTCTTGTTTCTGGGCAGCGCACGCGCCATGCTGGTACCGGCCGTCACCGTTCCCGTATCGCTGATCGCGACATTCCTGGTGCTTTGGCTGCTCGGTTTCTCGATCAACATTCTCACCCTGCTCGCCCTCGTGCTTGCGATCGGACTGGTGGTCGACGATGCGATTGTCGTCCTCGAAAACATCCATCGGCGTATGGAGGTGTACGGTGAGACACGCCTCGTTGCCGCTTTCCGCGGCGCCCGCCAGGTCGCGTTCGCCGTCATTGCAACCACGGTCGTGCTGGTCGCCGTATTCGTACCCATCGCTTTCCTGCAGGGCGACGTCGGGCGCCTGTTCTCGGAGTTCGCCCTGACGATGGCGGCTGCGGTGGCGTTCTCCAGCTTCGTGGCCCTGTCGCTGTCGCCGATGCTGGCTTCGAAGATACTGCCCGACGCGCATCGGCAGAGCGCGTTGTCGCGACTGGTCGATACCGCTTTCGGCCGCGTGCGCGATGGCTACCTGTGGCTGCTGCGCGGCGCCCTGCGTCGGCGATGGACAATCGCACTCGTGCTGATCGGCGCGCTGGGCGGTTCGCACTGGCTGCTGCAGCAGGTGCCGGCCGAGTACGCACCGAAAGAGGACCGCGGTGCTTTCTTCGTCCTGGTCAACGGACCGGAGGGCGCCTCTTTCGACTACATGCGCAGTTACATGGACGAGATCGAACGGCGCCTGATGCCACTGGTCGAGGCCGGCGAGATCACGCGCCTGCTCGTACGGGCGCCCAGGGCATTCGGCAACCTCGACATATTCAATAGCGGCATCGTCATCAACGTGCTCAGCGACTGGAGCGAGCGGCGCTCGGCGTGGGAGATCATGGACGACGTACGCAAGCGACTGTCCGACCTGACCGGCGTGCGCGCTTTTCCGGTCATGCGGCAGGGCTTCGGCAAGCGCGTGCAGAAACCGGTGCAGTACGTCCTCGGTGGCGGCACCTACACGGAACTGGCGGCGTGGCGTGACACCCTGCTCGAAAAGATCGAGACCTCCAATCCCGGCCTGACTGGCATCGACTGGGACTACAAGGAAACCAAGCCGCAACTGAAGGTGCAGATCGACTACGATCGCGCGGCCGACCTCGGTGTCACCGTCAGCGAGATCGGGCGGACGCTGGAAACCATGCTCGGTTCACGGCGAGTCACCACGTACATCGAGGCCGGCGAGGAGTACGACGTCATCCTCGAGGGAGAACGCGAAGACCACCGCACGCCCAACGACATGTCGAACATCTACGTGCGCTCGCAGCGCAGCCAGCAGCTGATACCGCTGGCCAACCTGGTCACGCTCGAGGAGATCGCCGATTCGACCAAACTGAACCGCTACAACCGCCTGCGGTCGATTACGCTCGAAGCCAACCTCGATGACCGGCTGGCACTCGGCGACGCGCTGGACTATCTCGACGGTCTCGTCGAGCAGCACCTACCCGGCAAGGTCATCGTCGATTACAAGGGCCAGTCGCGCGATTTCCGCTCGACCGGCGAGTCCATCGTCTTCGTGCTGTTGCTCGGCGGCATCGTCGTCTACCTGGTGCTGGCGGCACAGTTCGAGAGCTGGATCCATCCGCTGGTCATCATGCTGACGGTACCCCTGGCCATGGCCGGCGCCCTGCTCGGCCTGTACCTCGGCGGTTACTCGCTGAACATCTACAGCCAGATCGGCCTGATCATGCTGGTCGGACTGGCGGCCAAGAACGGCATCCTGATCGTCGAATCCGCCAACCAGTTGCGCGACGGCGGCAGGGCCTTCGAGGAGGCGCTGCTGGAGGCCACCGAAGTCCGCTTTCGCCCCATCGTCATGACCGGCAT
>JAGRGW010000205.1 GCA_020445315.1 Gammaproteobacteria bacterium | reverse complement strand
CGACGACCACGGCGGTGTCCGAGCCCAGTACCGGCAGGCCGGGGAACTGCCGCCGCACTGCGTTGGCCTTGGCGATGGCCATGCGTTCGACGTAGGCGCCCGGCAGTTCCCCCTGCCGTGGTGTTTCGTCGATGTCGGCCGGGCAGGTGCGAAACGCAATCCCGACCTGCCGCAGCAGCTCGGCGCGTCGTGGCGACTGCGAGGCGAGGACGATCATGCGCGGTGGTAGGGATGGTTGTTGAGCAGGCTCCAGGCGCGATACAGCTGCTCGGCGACGACGATGCGCACGAGCGGGTGCGGTAGGGTCAGCGGCGACAGCGACCACTGTTCCTGCGCCGCGCGACGCGCGTCGCCCGTCATGCCGTCCGGTCCGCCGACCAGCAGGGCGACATCGGGGCCAGCCGCCAGCCAGCGGTCGAGGCGCTCGGCCAGCTGCGCCGTGGTCCAGGCGCTGCCGCCGACCTCCAGCGCGACGACATGGGCGCCCTTGGGCACCGCGGCGAGCAGGCGCGCGGTCTCGTCGTGCATGATGCGTTCGATCGGGGCGTTCTTGCCGCGTTTGCCGGCGGCCAGTTCGCGTAACTGCAGGCTGCAGGCCGCGGGCAGGCGTTTCGCGTATTCGTGGTAACCCTGCTGCACCCAGGCCGGCATGCGGTCACCGACGGCGAGCAGGTGGATGTTCAAGGGGCCGGGTCGGTCGGCGTCAGTTGCTGCCGCGTTCCCTGCTCACTTTCTCGGCAGCCGCAGGATCGACGTTCCACAGGCGTTCGAGCTGGTAGAAATCGCGCACCCGCGGTTGCATGACGTGGACGACGACGCCGTTCAGGTCGATCAGGGCCCATTCCCCTTCCTGCAGGCCCTCGACACCGATCGGTGCCTGACCGGCCTGCTTGGCCTGGAAGGCGACCGATTCGGCGCTCGACTTGACGTGGCGGTCGGACGAGCCGGAGGCGATGACGAAAAAGTCGGTGATGCTGGTCTTGCCGCGAACGTCGAGAGTCTCGATGTCGAAGGCCTTCATGTCTTCCAGTGTCTTGATGACGAGATCGCGGAGTTCTTCTACCTGCATGCCCGGGTCCGAAAAGGTGTCTGTGTCCAATGATAAACCATCTTTACCGTATGTCAGCGATACAGCGCGTGCCGGTTAATCAGTGCCAGCACGGCGTCGGGCACCAGGAAGTCAATGCTGCGGCCTTCGCGGAGGCGGTTGCGGATGGCGCTCGAGGCGATATCGAGCTGGGTGACCCCGAGCAACCGGACCTGGCCGGCAACCCCGGGGCGCAGTGTCGCGACCTGGCGGGCACGCAGCAATTCCCCGGCCGCGCCGCTGAACGGATCGCTGTCGTCCGGCCGTCGCAGGACGGCGATGCTGGCCAGTTGCAGGATGGTCTCGGGCTCACGCCAGCCGGGAAAGCCGGCGAATGCATCGTCGCCGAGCAGCAGGCACAGATCGCGTCCCGGCAGTTCGGCATGCAGCGATCGCAGCGTGTCGACGGTGTAGGAGGGGCCGTCGCGGCGCAACTCGGTGTCGTCGGCAACCAGCATGCGGTGCCCCGCGGTGGCGGCCTGCAGCATCGCCAGGCGCAGTTCCGCCGGGGTTTCCGGTTGGTTACGATGCACCGCGTGCGCCAGTGGCACCAGCCTGACCTCGGCCAGGTCGAGCAGTTCCAGCGCGTCCAGCGCGATACGCAGGTGGCCGATGTGGACCGGGTCGAAGGTGCCTCCGAGGATGCCGACGGCTCTGCCGTCGGCGGGGCCGGGGGCCGCGGGCCTGGGGCCGGGGGAGGTCGTGGGATCGTCGTGGCTCAAGTCAGTCTCAGAGGTTGCCGGGTGCTTAAATTAATGGCATCCGAGCGCGGCTAACCCGTTGCACGCCGGGCAAGGCGCACCGAGACTCCCCTGGCCCCTGGCCCCTGGCCCCTGGCCCCTGGCCCCTGGCCCCTGGCCCCTGGCCCCTGGCCCCTGGCCCGTCAATTCCGTATATGCCCATCACCCAGTACGATGAACTTCACCGACGTCAGACCCTCTAGACCGACAGCGCCGCGCGCGTGGCACTTGTCGGTCGAGATGCCGATCTAGGCACCGAGGCCGTATTCGAAACCGTCGGCGAAGCGGGTCGAGGCA
>JAGRGW010000204.1:6939-9752 GCA_020445315.1 Gammaproteobacteria bacterium | reverse complement strand
GAGTACCGCCTGATGCTGCGCGAGGACAACGCCGACCTGCGCTTGACCGCGACCGGGCGCGAGCTCGGCCTCGTCGGCGACAGGCAGTGGGCCGCGTTCGAACGCAAGCGCGAGGCGATCGAGCGCGAACAGCAGCGCCTGCGCGACACCTGGGTGCGGCCGCAGGACCTGCCGCCGGCGCAGGCGCAGGCCGCGATCGGCGACGAGTTGCGGCGCGAGGCGCGCGCGCTCGACCTGGTCACGCGTCCCGATGCGAGTTACGCCAGCGTGACGGCGATCCCGGTCGTCGGTACCGGCGACGTCGTCGCGCCGCTGCCGACGACGCTGCGCGAGCAGGTCACCGAGCAGGTCGAGATCCAGGCCAAGTATGCCGGCTACATCGAGCGCCAGCGCGACGAGGTCGAGCGTGCCCGCCGTGCCGAGTCGATCCGCCTGCCGGATAACCTCGACTATGCCAACGTCAAGGGGCTGTCGGCGGAGGTCAGTGAAAAACTGGCGCGGCACCGGCCCGAAACCGTCGGCCAGGCCGGCCGCATCCCGGGCGTGACACCGGCGGCGGTGTCACTGCTGCTGATCCACCTGAAGCGCAAGTCGGCCTGACAGCCCGCGCCCGCCCCGATCAGTCTGGTTCAGCCGGACTGCTGGCGCAGCAGTGCCTGCAGTTTGCGCTGCATCCGCGCGCTGATCCCGCGCAGCTCGTCGAGCACGACCTCGGTGCCGTGCGTGTCACCCTGCCGGTGCAACGCCAGCAGTCGCGGCGCGGTGTCGTGGATCTCGTGATGCAAACCGGCGATCGGTTGCAGCGCACCCATCTCCGGGTAACGCCGGCGCGCGTCGCTGTTGAGCCACTGGCCGAACTTGCACTGCCTCTCGTCGAGCGGCGGCAGCATCTGCCTGTTGCCGTTGAGCTGGCTCTCGATGGCCTTCATCCAGGCCCGGTGCTCGACGATGGCGAACATCAGCGGCAGGTCGTCGCGCAGCATCGGTTCGCGGTTGCGCCACAGTGGATCGGGTTGCCAGGCATCGGCCCAGCGGGCGAACTGGCCGATCGGCATCGGCCGGCCGATGCCGAATCCCTGCGCCAGTTCGCAGCCGAGCAACAGAAGCATCTCGCCGTGTTCGACGGTCTCGACGCCCTCGGCGATCGCGGTCCGGCCGAAGGCCGTGGCCAGCCCCATGATGCCCTCCAGAATGGCGAGGTCGTCGCGGTCGTCGAGCATGTCGCGGACGAAACTGCGGTCGATCTTCAGCTGCTTCGCCGGCAGGTTCTTCAGGTAGTTCAGCGACGAGTAGCCGGTGCCGAAGTCGTCGAGGGCGAATTTCACGCCCATCTTCTGGCCGGCATGGATCACCGACGAAACCCGGGCCAGGTCCATCAGCGCCGTGGTCTCGAGGATCTCGATGACCAGGCTGCCGGGATTCACGTCCGGGTGTCGTTGCAACTGGTCCTGCAGCCGGTCGACGAAATGTGCCTGCTGTAGTTGGTAAGCGCTCACATTCACGCTGACCGAGTAATCTTTTCCTGCTCTCTCCCAGGCTGCAAGTTGCTTCAGGGCCTGGTCCAGCACCCATTCGTCGAGCCTGATCGCCAGCGGGTGGTTCTCGACGAACGGCAGGAACTCGGCCGGCAGCCGCACCCCGCCGTGCGCCAGCGGCCAGCGGATCAGCGCCTCGGCGCCGACCACCCGGCCGCTGCGCATGTTGACCTTGGGCTGGTAGTACAACTCGAACTCGTCGCCATCGAGGGCCCGGGTCACCTGGTCGATGATCTCGACCTGGCCGCGGATGTTGCGGTCCTGCTCGGCGTCGAACAGGTGGTAACGATTCTTGCCGGCGAGCTTGGCCTGGTACATCGCCTGGTCGGCCTGGCGCAGCATCTGGTCGGCGTCGACGTCGTCCTGCTGCGGGAACAGCGTGACGCCGAGGCTGGCCGAGATCTGAAGTGAGCGGTTACTGACTCGCATCGGCTGAGCGGCAGCGGACAGCAGGCGCGGCAGCAGGTCGACGCAGGAGACGCCGTCGTCCAGGTCGGACATCACCACGGCGAACTCGTCGCCGCCGAGCCGGGCCAGCGTGTCGCCCTGGCGCAGGGTCTGGCGCAGGCGGTCGGCTACCTCGATCAGCAGGCGATCGCCGATATCGTGGCCGTAACCGTCGTTGACCTCTTTGAAGCCGTCCAGGTCGAGATAGATGACGGCCAGCACGCGGTCGTATCGTTTCGCCTGCGCCATCGCCTGCTGCAGGCGGTCGGCGAACAGCAGCCGGTTCGGCAGCTGGGTCAGCGGGTCGTAGTAGGCGATGTGTTCGAGTTCGTGCTGGTGTTCCTTGAGCTGGGTGATGTCGGAGAACAGCGCGACATAGTTCTGTAACCTGCCGGCGTCGTCGCGGACTTCGCTGATCGCCAGCATCTCGGCGTAGACCTCGCCGTTCTTGCGCCGGTTCCAGATCTCGCCCTGCCAGTGGTGGTGGGTCTTCAGCTGCTGCCACATGCGCGCGTAGAACGCCTCGTTGTGACGCCCCGAGGACAGGAAACTGGGGTTTCGACCCAGTGCCTCCTGGCGCCGGTAGCCGGTGATCGCGGTGAAGGCGTCGTTGGCGTCGATGATGTTGGCATCGGCGTCGGTAATGATAATGGCCTCGTGCGCGTGCTCGAACACGGTCCCGGCGAGGCGCAGTTGTTCCTCGTTGCGCCGCGTCTCGGTGACGTCGGCGCACACCCCGACCCAACGGATCGGCATGCCGTCGTCGGCGAGCACCGGCAGGGCCTTGTCTTCCCAGCACCGGTAACTGCCGTCGGCGTGGCGGATACGGTA
>JAGRGW010000204.1:0-6884 GCA_020445315.1 Gammaproteobacteria bacterium | reverse complement strand
TCTGTCGTCCGGGTGGATCAGCGCCAGCCAGGCGTTGACGTCGCGCGAGATCTCGCCGGGTTCGAAACCGAGTTCGCGGTCGATGTCGCCGAACCATTCGAGGTGCCCGGTGTTGACGTCCCACTCGTAGATCAGGTCGTAGGCGACCCGACCGGCGGTACGCAGGCGCTGCTCGCTGGCACGCAACGCGAGCTCGGCCTGCTTGCGCGCGGTGACATCCTGGTGCGTGCCGTACATCCACAGCGGCTCGCCGGTGTCGGTCCACTCGAACACGCTGCCACGGTCGAGCACCCAGACCCAGTGCCCGTCGCGGTGGCGCATGCGCGCCTCGCATTCGTAGTGCTGGGTCTCGCCACGGAAGTGTGCCTGCAGCAACGCGCTCGAGCGTTCGAGGTCGTCCGGGTGGGCGAACGCCGTCCAGGTGCCGATGCTGACCGGTTCGAGTTCTTCGAGGCGGAACCCGATGATTTCGGCCCAGCGCTCGTTGAAGCGGGTTTCGCCGGTCTGTACGTTCCACTCCCAGGTGCCGGCGGCCATGCCCTCGAGGACGTGGTGCAGGCGCTGACGCTGTTCGACCAGCTCGATCTCGGCCTGCTTGCGGTCGCCGATCTCCTGGTGGGTGCCGTACATCCACAGCGGCTGGCCGTCGTCCGTGCGCTCCAGTACGCGGCCGCGACTCAACACCCATACCCAGTGCCCGTCGCGGTGGCGCATGCGCAGTTCACACTCGTAGAATGCGGTCTCGCCGTCGAAATGCCGCTGCAGGCAGTTTTTCGCGACTTCGAGGTCATCACCGTGCAACGCGTTGGCGAACGTGTCGAAAGTGACCGGTTCCAGTTCACCGGCACGGTAACCGATGATCTCGGCCCAACGCGCGTTGATCCGGACCTCGTCGTCGATGACGTTCCACTGCCAGGTGCCGACGCGCGTGGCGTCGATGACGTTCTGCAGGCGCAGGCGCTCCTCGGCCAACGACAGTTCCAGCGTCTTGGTTTCGGTGTCGTCGAACACGTAACCACGCACCGAGACGATCTCGCCGGAGGCGTCGCGGTCTATCTGCGTGCTGTCGTGGCACCAGCGGTACTCGCCGTCCTTCCGGCGCAGGCGGTACGACTGCTCGAACCGATCGGTGCCGTTGGCGAGATAGTCGCCGACCTCGGATTCGAGCCGGACCAGGTCGTCCGGGTGCACCAGGTCGGCGTAACGGAACGTGCCCGAGGTCGTCTCGGCCACGCTGTAGCCGAACAACTGCTCGACGTTGGAGGAGACTTCGCGCACGGGCCAGCCGTCAGCCATGTCCCAGGTGAAGACGACCACCGGCCCGGTCGAGAACAGGTCGCGTTCGCGCTGCAACGCCAACTGCGCCCGGTTACGGTCGGTTACGTCGTGCACGATCGAGAACAGCAACTCGCGCTCGTCGTCGCGGATCGGTGTCGAGTAGACGTCGACGTCGCGCACCTCGCCACTGGCGAGGCGGTGACGGAAATGGAACAGGTTCTGCCGGCGGCCCTGCGCCTGCCGCCGTGCCTCGGCCAGTTCTTCAGCCGACAGCGTGTTCAGGTCGTCGACAGTTTTCGCCAGCAGCTCGTCGGCGGAGAAACCGTAGAACGCCACGGCGGCCGGGTTGGCGTCGACGATGCGCCCGCTGCCGGTGTCGACCAGCAGCATGACCGACGAGGCATGTTCGAACAGGCTGCGGAAGCGCTGCTCGCTTTGTTTCAGCTTTTCCAGTGTCTCCCGGCGTTCGGAGATGTCCCGCGCAAAGCCCACCGTCCCGAGGAGATGGTGGGCCTCGTCGAAGACCGGTCGCTTGATCGTCTCGTACCAGGTCGGCCGCCCGTCGACCTGCACCAGCTCCTCCACCTCCACGCCCTGTTTCCGGATCATGATGCGCCTGTCGTCGGCGCGGTACTTTTCTGCCAGTTCGGAAGGCCAGACGTCGAGATCGGTCTTCATCTCCAGCTCGCGTGGGTCGGTCGCGCCGGCAGCCTCTGCGAACAGGTGGTTGACCGCCAGGAAGCGCGATTCCGTGTCTTTCAGCCAGACCAGGAAAGGGAAGTTGTCGAGTAATGCGCGCTGGTAACCATCGCGCTGCCTGAGCTCGTTCTCGACCCGGCGCTTCTCGCTGATGTCGCGCCCGATCGACAGTACGCCGACCAGCACGCCGTCGCTGTCGTACAGGGGCGTCCGCTTGATCGCCAGCAGCAGCGAACGCTGGCTGCCCGGTGCCGTGATCCACTGCTCGGTCTCGACGACGCGGCCGCCCCCGATCGCGGCCTGTTCGCTGCGCCGCCAGGTCACTGCAAGCCGGATACCGATCAGATTGGTGTCATTGGCCCCGATGATGTCGCCGGGCTCGCGGCCAAAGAACTGGGCGAAGGCCTGGTTGCAGTCGACGTAACGGCCTTTGGTGTCTTTCTGCCAGACCAGGTCGGGGATGGCGTCGAGTGCGGTATTGCCGTAAGCCGACCGCTTGTGCTCGGCCAACGCGTGGCGGGCGCTGCGCAGCTGCGACGACAGGCGCGCCATGCCGATGCCCATACCCACCAGGACCAGGCCGGCGAAACCCGCCAGCAGGAGCAGCTGCTGATCGCGGTCGACCTGCCGCTGCACGGTCGCGGTCGGGCCCTCGGCGGCGACTGGAGCAGCCTGCGCTGTCGCCGCCAACGGCCATGCGACGGCAGACAATGCGAGCAGCCAGGCACATGCCAGTGACCGCATGAAACGTGGTCTGCACCGGGTGCATGCGTTTGTCCGATATCTGTCGTTCCGTCGCCGCCGCATCGATCCCCGCTTTGCCGGTTGTCGTATATGTGACAGAAACGACTATCGGCCGCCTGCGGGTCAAGTTGAGCGCCGGCCGGGTCAGGTCAGGCCCGGTCGGTTAAGGCAAGGTCAGGCGACCTGGGCCTGGCGCCGCGCCGGCCGGTCGAGACAGCGGTCGAGCCACTTGGACAGGTTCGGGTAGTCCTTCAGCCCGAACCGGGCCGGCTTGCACCACGACAGCACGGCGGCGACATTCAGATCGGCCACGGTGAAGCGGTCTCCGGCCAGGTAGTCACGGTCGGCCAGCGCGGCGTCGAGCACGGAGAACGGCGCCTTCAGCAGGCCGCGATTGCGGCTGGCCTTGTCCGCGTCACGCTGGTCTTCGGGCAGGACGCGGCTGTGCATCAGCACCGTCAGCAGGGGGTGCTCGACCTCGGTCATGACCCAGAACGACCACTGCATGGCGCGGCCCTCGTCCTCCACCGTCTCCGGCCACAGCCCGGCCCCGGTGCCGTACTTCCGCGCCAGGTAGAGATTGATCGCCATCGACTCCCACAGCACCAGGTCGCCATCGACCAGCGTCGGCACGCGGCCGTTCGGGTTCAACGCGCGGTAGGTCGGGTCCTTGATGTCGTCGCCGCGGAAGTTGAGCTTGACGTGCTCGAACGGCAGGCCGAGTTCGTACAGCAGCCACAATGGCCTGAACGCGCGTGACTGGGTGATGCCGTAGAGTGTGATCATGTCGTCTGCTCCGCCTGGGCTGTCGTTACCGATCCGATGGTAACAGCCACCGCGCGAGGGCGACCGCCGGCAACGGTACAATGGCGGCATGAAACCCGCTGATCGACAACGTGACACCCACTGGCCCGCGCAGCTGGCCGAGGGCCTGCAGGCCATGGCGCAGCCGCTCGATGCCGACCGCCAGGCGCTGTTGCTGGACTACCTGAACCTGCTCGACAAGTGGAACCGGGTGTTCAACCTGACTGCCGTGCGCGACCCGGCGATCATGGTGCGCCGCCAGTTGCTCGACAGCCTGTCGATCCTGCCGTGGGTCGATGCGGGGCCGGTACTCGATGTCGGCAGCGGCGCGGGCCTGCCGGGTATCCCGCTGGCGATCGCTCGACCCGAACTGGCGTTCTCGCTGCTCGACACCAACGGCAAGAAGACCCGCTTCCTGCAACAGGCCGTGGCCGAACTGGGGCTGGCCAATGTCGAGGTCCTGAAGACCCGTGTCGAGGCGCTCGAGCGACCGCGTCACTACGCCCTGATCACGTCGCGCGCGTTCGCAACGCTGGCCGACATGGTCGCCGGCAGCCGTTCGCTGCTCGCGCCGGGCGGTCGCTGGCTGGCAATGAAGGGCGCGGCGCCGGTGTCCGAGATCGGCGACCTGCCGGTCGATCTCGATGCCACGATCGTGACGCTCGAGGTGCCCGGCGAGACCGGCGCGCGTCACCTCGCCGTGATCCGCGACCTCGCCAACGAACGGCGATGACGACTGCCGTCACCGGGTACCATGGTGTTGACCCGGGAACACGGCGCAGGGACTTACGGGCTTCGCCGGCCGGCGAAAACGCGGAACGCGGTTTTTCGTTTGCTGCGTTTTCAACCACTTGCCGTGATCGACCTTGCCGGTCGATCTCTGAGCTGTGGCAAATCCCGGTGAATCGGCATTTCCCTTGGTCGCCGCACCATGGTTATCATCGTTCACCCGGCGATCCAGCCGGGGAATCACGGGCTTCGGGCTGCATACGATGGGACGAATAATCGCGGTCGCCAACCAGAAGGGCGGCGTTGGCAAGACCACGACGGCGGTCAACACGGCAGCGGCACTGGCGGCGATGAAGCGTCGCGTGCTGCTGATCGATCTCGATCCGCAGGGCAACGCCACGACCGGCAGTGGTATCGACAAGCACCAGCTCGAACGGTCGACGCTGGATGCGCTGATGGCCGACCTGCCACTGGCGGACTGTATCCAGCGTTCACCCGAGGCTGGCTACGATGTGCTGCCGTCGAACAGCGACCTCACCGCGGCCGAGGTGCGCCTGCTCGAGGCGCCGATGCGCGAGAAGCGCCTGAAACTGGCGCTCGACGTCGTCCGCGTGAACTACGACTACGTGTTCATCGACTGTCCGCCGTCGCTGAACATGTTGACGCTGAACGCGCTGGTCGCCGCCGACAGTGTGCTGGTGCCGCTGCAGACCGAGTACTACGCGCTCGAGGGCCTGTCGGCACTGCTCGCGACCGTGCAGCAGATCAAGGACCACCGCAACCCGGGCCTGGAGATGGAGGGCATCGTGCGCACGATGCACGATCCGCGCAACAACCTCGACAACCAGGTATCGGCGCAGCTGATCCAGCATTTCGGCGACAAGGTGTTCCGCACGATGATCCCGCGCAATGTGCGCGTGGCCGAGGCACCGAGCCATGGCCTGCCGGTCATGCTTTATGATAAATCCTCGCGCGGCGCGATCAGCTACCTGGCCCTGGCCAGCGAAATGACGCGCCGCCATGTCTCCCAACCTGCAAGGGCTCCCGCCTGACTATGGTCAAGAAACGAGGCCTCGGCCGCGGACTGGACGCGCTGTTGGGCGCGGCGCAGCCGGCGGTCGAAGAAGAACACGAACCACAGGTCGCCGGTGTGGCGCCGGCCGCCAACCCCGACCGGCTAGCGGTGGACAGGATCCAGCGCGGACGCTTCCAGCCGCGACGCAATTTCGACGAGGACAAGCTGCGCGAGCTGGCCGACTCGATTACCGCGCAAGGCATGGTCCAGCCGATCGTCGTGCGCCCGATCAGCGACCAGAGGTTCGAGATCATCGCCGGCGAGCGCCGCTGGCGTGCGGCCCAGCTGGCCGGCATGGACGAGGTCCCGGTCGTCATCCGCGAGGTCGACGACCAGGCCGCGATGGCGATGGCGCTGATCGAGAACATCCAGCGCGACGACCTCAATCCGCTCGAAGAGGCGACCGCGCTGCATCGCCTGCTCAACGAGTTTGAACTGACCCACCAGCAGGTGGCCCAGGCGGTCGGCAAGTCGCGCACGACGGTGACCAACCTGATTCGACTGCTCGATCTCAATACCGAGGTCAAGCAGATGGTCGAAGACGGCCAGCTCGAAATGGGCCATGCGCGCGCGCTGCTGGCGCTCGACGGCAAGTTGCAGACCGATGCGGCGGGCCAGGTCGCGGCCAAGGGCCTGTCGGTGCGCGAGACCGAGGCACTGGTGCGGCGCCTGAACGAGCCACCGGCACCGAAACCCGAGCCGTTGGAAGAGCCGGACCCGGACGTGCGCCGGCTGTTGTCCGACCTGACCGACCGGCTCGGCGCCAAGGTCGCTTTGCAGCAGGGAACCGGCGGCAAGGGCCGGCTGGTGATCAGCTACAACACGCTGGAAGAGCTGGAAGGGATACTCGATCACATCCGTTGACCGGCATGCCACCGGCACGGGCGGTGTGTTTGGGGCGCAAGCGATTAACCTAGGGTTACCCTTTAGGTTTTTTATCAGAGGATCGTTTGACCTTATACACATGCCTTCTTATACTTCCCGCGCTTTTCGTTGGTCCGCTCAATAGCTCAGGTGAGTGCCGATGCAGAATCTGGACGCGCACCGGGCCAAACGAATACTGATCGCGCAGGTAGTCGCTACCCTGATCGTCGCGCTGCTCGGGCTCCTGGCAGGCCCGCAGCACGGGCTTTTCGCCCTGATCGGTGGTGCGATTGCGACGGCGGCGAACGCGCTGTTCGCGTACTGGGTCTTCGGCCGCTACAAGGCCGCCGAACCTGGCAGGCTGGTCGGTCAGTTTTACGGCGGTGAAATGCTCAAGCTCGGCTTGACTGCACTTGCTTTCGCGGCAGTGATCATCGGTTTCGAGTCACTGAGTCCGCTGGCCTTGTTTGGGGCCTTTTTTGTCGTACAGGTCTTGCCCCCGATGCTGGCTAACCGCATCGCCGGGTAACACAGATTAAAGAGAACAGAGAGAAATGGCTGGCTCTGAAACACTGACATCCGGTGAATACATCAAGCACCACCTGACCAACCTGACCTTTGGTCAGTTTCCCGACGGTCACTGGGGCATCGCCCACGGCGCCGAACAGGCCTCCTCGATGGGCTTCTGGGC
>JAGRGW010000203.1 GCA_020445315.1 Gammaproteobacteria bacterium | reverse complement strand
CCGGCCGATGCCACGATCATTGAAATCGCCCCGGAGCCCGAGATCGTCACGTCGCCCGCCGACCTCGCACCGCCTGCCGCGACCGGCACCGCGATGGCCCGGGACGACGGGTTCGAGTTGCGCATCGACGACGCCTGGTTCGAGTACGGCCGCTTTACCCGGTCCGGTTCGGAGACCGACAACGCGCTGTACGGCAAGCTTTCCGCGGTCGCGAAGTGGCAGCCGGCGCCGAACTGGGACGTCCAGCTGTCCGGCCGCATCGACGGCTACAACGAAGACGACAGGGATTCGTTCACCCGCATCCGCGCCGACTACGGTGACAGTTTCGTCAGCTACCGCAGCGGCACGACCCGCCTGACCGCTGGCGCCCAGACCGTCATCTGGGGCCGGCTGGACGAGATCCCGCTGTCCGACCGGGTCAGTAGCGCCGACCTGTCGCGCTTCATCCTCGACGACCTGCCGGACCGACGCCGCTCCAACCCGATGCTGCGGCTCGAGACCGCGGTCGGCGAAGGCAACCTCGACCTCGTCTGGCTGGTCGATTTCCGCGAGGCGGAACTGCCCGACCAGGACAGCGTCTGGTACCCGATCAACACCCGCAGTGGGCGCATCATCGGCTTCGATCCCGCCGACGTGCCACCCCCGGCCGTTCAGGGCGCGACCATCATCGAGGACGCACCCGATGGCGACGGCGGTTTTGGTGCCCGCTACACCGCGGTCCAGTCGTTCGCCGACATCGGCCTGACCGTCGCGCGCACACGGCAGTCGACACCCTACTTCCGGAGCGCCGCGCCCGGCGTGTTCGTCGCCGAGTACCCGCGCTCGTGGGCGGTCGGCGCCGATGCCGCCGTCGACGCCGCCGGCGCCACCTGGCGTTTCGAGGTGGTGCACAGCAGCGACAACCCGGTCACGCGCCGCAACGGCACCTTCACGACAACCGAGGCGCTGAGCTTCGGTGCCGGCGCCGAGTTCTTCCCTGGCGACGGCGACACCCGGGTCAACCTGCAGTTCGTCGGCATGAACATGTTCAATGCCCCGAGCGTGTTCGACCGGTCGGAAACCTACTACCTCAACGGCGAGGTGGAGATGCCGTTCGACCGCGAACGCTGGCGGCTCGACGTCGACTTCAACATCGGCCTCGATGCCACCGATGTCTACCTGAACCCGCAGATCACCTTCCTCGGCTGGGAGCCGCACGAGATCTACGCCGGAGTGCATTACTTCAACGGTGACGACAACACCTTCGGCGGCTTCCACGAGGATCACAGCGTGATCAACGTCGGCTGGCGATCGGCGTTCTGAGGGGCAACCACCGCGTGACCGACGAAGGCAAACAGTCCGCACGCCTCGATCACGCCGGGCAACCGGTTGCGATCGTGCACGAGGGCTTCTTCGTCTACGCGAACAGCCTGTTCCTGGGCCGTCTCGGGCTCAGCTCACTCGAGGACCTGCAGGCGATCCCGCTGCTGGACATGGTCGAGCAGCGCTACCACAAGCGTCTGCGCGAGCACCTCGCCGAGGCCAAGAAGACCGCGGGTACCGACACCCATCGGCCCGAGGCGCGGCTGAACTTCGTCCGCGCCGACAGCCTGCCGGTCGCCGCCTACTGCACGTCGTTCCGCACCCGTCACGGCGGTGAGGACTGCATCCAGATCAACCTCGTCACACCCAGTGACAGCTCGGTCACCGAGCGGGTGAAGGCGCTGCCGTGGCGGCATTACCTCAGCCTGCTGTTCCTGCTGCTGTTCACGGTACTGCCGTCGTCGCTGCTGCTGAAACTGAACATCAACAACGCGCCGGACGTCTACTTCCCCGACGACGAACCGGCCGTGGTGCTCGACCGCCAACTGCGCGAGCGCTTCCCCAACGACCAGGTATTCGTGCTGCTGTTCGAAGGGGTTGCACTGTTCTCGGACGGATTTCTCGAGGCCTATGACACGCTGGGGCAACGCCTGCGCCGGATCGAGAGCATCGATGACGTGGTATCGGCGACAACCCAGGACCACATCGCCGGCACTCAGGACGATTTCATCGTCGAACGCCTGATCGACGTGCGCGAACTCGACAACAGCCGGCCAGCCGAGCGGCGCCAGCGGGTGCTGAGCGACGAGCTGAACAACCGTGTGCTGTCGAATCCCGAGGGCAGCGCGCTGGCGATGATCGTGATCCCGCGCAAGACCGGCAACAGCATCGAGCGCCTGGCCCTGGAAGAGCAGATCCTCGGTCTCGTCGACGAGACTCGCCTGCGCGGCTACCTGGTCGCACTGGCCGGCCAGATCCCGGTCGACGTCGCCCAGCTGCGCTCGATGCTGCGCGACAACATGATCTTCATACCGGCCACCGTCGGCATCGGCCTGGCGCTGATCTGGTGGCTGTTCCGGCGCATGATCGCGGTGATGCTGGCCGGCGTGGCCATCGGGGTCGTCGTCAACACCACGGTCGCGATCTACGTCTTGTTCAACCAGCCCTTTACGCTGGTGTCGAGCATCATCCCGCCGTTGCTGTCAGCACTGACCGTGGCCGCGCTGGTGCACCTGTTCAACGGCCTGTTCCTCGCCTCGAAGCGTGGTTTCACCGGCACCGACCGGGTCGCCCGCGCGCTGACTGAGGTCAACCGGCCGGCCCTGTTCGCGGCGCTGACAACAGCCGGCGGCCTCGCCTCGCTGGCGACCAGCCCGATCGTACCGATCAAGATCTTCGGCCTGATCTCGGCCGTCGGCACGCTGCTGATCTACGTCGTCGTGTTTCGTATCCTGCCGAACATCATCGTGCGCTGGGACAAGGCCGCATGGCCCGATGTGCGTGGCGCCGCCGGCATCGTCGATCGCGTGGTCGGCGTCCTTTACCGTACCGGCATCCGCTACCCGGCCTGGGTCATCGGGCTGACCCTGGCGATCCTGGCGGCCGGCGCACCGCAGATCGCCAACGTCAAGGTCGAGACCAACCTGCAGGAGTTCTTCGACTACGACCACCCGATCCGCCAGGATACCCGTTACATCGACGACAACCTGATCGGCACGATGCCGGTATCCATCATCTTCGATGCCGCCGCGCGCGATGGCCTGACCGAGCCGGCGGTGCTGCAGCAGATTGCCGCCTTCCAGGAATGGATCGAACAGCAGCCCGAGATCGACCGCAGTTTCGGCCTGCCCGATTTCGTGCAGGAGATGCACTGGGCGTTCAACGCCGAAGACCCGGCGTTCCGCACCCTGCCGGATAACCGCCAGCTGATCTCGCAGTACCTGCTGATCTACGACGGCGAAGACATCTACGACTTCGCCGACCGCGACCTGCAGCATTCGCACGTGGCGCTGAACCTCAACGTGCACAGCGCGAACCAGATCGCCGACGTCCTTGACCGCATCCGCACCTATCTGCAGGACAACATCGGCGATGACCTGAGCTGGGAGATCGCCGGCAACGGCCGCCTTTTCGCTGACATGGAGGACCTGCTCGTCGCCGGCCAGGTGTACAGCCTGTGGGGCGCGCTGGTGCTGATCTTCGTTTTTCTGCTGGTGTTCCTGCGATCGTTCAGCGCGGCGCTGCTGTGCATGGTGCCGAACCTGTCGCCGATCTTCCTGATCTTCATGATCATGGGCGTCACCGGTATCTGGCTGGACATGGCAACCGCCATGATCGCCAGCGTCGCGATCGGCATAGCCGTCGACGACACCATCCACGTGTTCCACGGGTTCCGTGACCGCATGCGACGCGGCGTCGGCCCGACGCTGGCGCTGGCGCGGTCGTATCGCGGCGCCGGGCGCGCCGTGGTCGTGACCACCATCATCCTCAGTGCGCAGTTCCTGATCCTGACCCTGTCGGACTTCGTACCGACGCGCAACTTCGGCATGTTGACGACGATCGGCCTGGTCGCAGCCCTGCTGTTCGACCTGGTGCTGCTGCCGGCAATCCTGATCGCCATCTATCATCCTGCCAGCGCGGTGCACCGCCTGTTCGCGCGACCGGGCGCCGACAGCGAGGAGCTACCGGACGTGGCGCTGGCCGAACCGGACCCCGGTGTCGATACCGCTTTCTGGACACCGCAGCGCCGCGTGGCGCTGGTGCGCGAGGTGATCGGCGGCAAGGTCGAACTGGCCGCTGCGGCCCGGCAATACGAACTGCCCGAAGACGAACTGGGACGCTGGATCACGGCGGCCGAGCACGCGCTCAGCGGCGCGTTCGACGACAAACCGGGGGCGGACAATCGCAGCCAGACCGAGAAGCTCAAGGCGCTGGCTAAAGCCTATCGCCGGCTGAAGGCCGAGAATCGCGAACTGAAGGCACGGCTGCCGGATTGACCCGCCTGGTCGGCGATCAAATCCGTTCCAGTTCGACGAAGCTGTAGTCGTAGGGATTGCGGTCGTCGGCCGGCTGCCGCTCATGGCCGCGCTCGCGCCATTCTCGCCTGTCGAAGGCCGGGAACCATGCGTCGCCCGGCACCTCGGTGTGGATGTAGGTCAGGTACATCCTCGCCACCATAGGCAGCATCCGGGCGTACAGGCCGGCGCCGCCGACCAGCATGATCTCGCCCTCTTGGCCGGCCAGCGCGATGGCCTGCTCCGGCGAGTGCGCGATCTCGGCGCCATCGGCAACATAGCCCGGGTTGCGCGTGACCACGATGTGCCGTCGCCGCGGCAGCAGCCCGGGCAGCGATTCCCAGGTCTTGCGCCCCATGATGATCGGCTTGTCGAGGGTAAGGCGTTTGAAATGGGCGAGGTCGGCCGGCATGCGCCATGGCAGCGCGTTATCGCGACCGATGACGCCGTTGTCAGACAGCGCGGCAATCAGGGCGAGGTTGGGCACGACGGGCATGCGGTGAGTTTACCCGCCGCCGCCGTCGGCGTCACAGTCACGCCTTTGTCCGCTGCATCCACTGACGGGGGCAGCGGCAGGTTAGGTACGGCCGGCCTAGTCCTCTTCTTCGTCGACGCTGTCGAAAACGAGATCCTCGTCGGCATCGATCATCATCGCAATGATCGCCTCGACCTGGTCCGGCGCATCTTCCGACATGGCCAACAGTTCGCGGCCGTCGATGTCCAATTCGTGACTCATTACTGCATCCTCACGTTAGTATTTCAGTAAATACTGTTATATGCGTTCTCGCGGGTAATGCAAGCGCGCTGGAAGACACATTTGACGGCCGTCAACCAGACTGAGCGAAATCAGGGAATCAAACCGCTATCGGGGCCTTGATTGCGGGATGATGTTGATAATTGTCAATCGTGAAGTCGTCGTAGCGAAATGCGAACAGGTCGTCGACATCGG
>JAGRGW010000202.1 GCA_020445315.1 Gammaproteobacteria bacterium | reverse complement strand
GGCGAGGTTGCCGCGCATCGGGAAGTCCGTCTGCGGCAGGTTCAGGGTGTGCTTGTAGTCAGCCATCGGTCCGTAGTCGAAGTGTGATTGCCGGCCGGCGCGTCACGCGCCCAGCCGTTCGCGCGCCGCCGTGGCGTCCCGCAGGATCTGCGCCTTGAGTTCATCGAGCGAGGCGAAGCGCCGTTCGTCGCGGATGCGATGCACGAACTCCACCCGCAGGTGGCGACCGTACACGTCGCCGTCGAAGTCGAACAGGTGCACCTCGAGCAGGAACCGGTCGTCACCTTCGAGCGTCGGCCGGTTGCCCATGTTGGCGACACCGGGCAGGGCCGGCGTATCCAGGCCGTGCACCTCGACGGCAAACACGCCGCGCAACGGCGTCGACCGGCGCAGCAGCGGCACGTTCATCGTCGGAAAACCGATCGTACGGCCACGCTTGTGGCCATGTGCAACCCGGCCGCAGATCCGGTAACGCCGCCCGAGGCAGTGCGCCGCGTGCCCGAGGTCGCCACGCTGCAGCGCTTCGCGGATACGGGTGCTGCTGACACGCTCGCCGTCACACGCAACCGTGTCCAGGCTCTCGACACCGAAACCGTGCACCTCACCGAGGCGACGCAACAGGTCGAAATCGCCGCCGCGGCCACGGCCGAAACGGAAATCATCGCCCACGTACAGGTGGCGAATGCCGAGTTTCCCGACCAGGGTGTCGCGGACGAAGTCCGACGCCTCGATGGCGGCGAACGCGTGGTTGAAACGAATCAGCACGACACGCTCGATACCGCACGCGGCGATTGCCTCGATCTTCTCGCGCAAACGGGTCAGACGCGCCGGCGCCTGCTCGGGCCGGAAAAACTCCAGCGGTTGCGGCTCGAACGTGATGACCGTCGCCGGCAACCCTGCCGCACGAGCGCGCGCCTTCAGCGCCGCGAAAACGGCCTGGTGACCAAGATGCACACCGTCGAAATTGCCAATCGTGGCAACGCAACCGCGGTGCGCGGAACGCAAGTTGTGCAATCCCCGAATGAGCAACACTGGACCGAGCCGACAAAGATCAAGCGCTCTAGTATATAGGTGTTGCCGCCCGCAGACCTACCCCGCGCCGGGCAGTGGTGCCTGGCGGCGGACCGATAGGCCCGACGGGCGGCCGGACTATCGGGGGGAACCGGATTCGCGCTCGCGACGCCAGCCCAGCACTCCGTCGAGCAGCAGCAGCACGACACCCAGCGTGATCGCGCTGTCTGCCAGGTTGAAAGACGGCCAATACCACTGCTGCCAGTGCCACTGCAGGAAGTCCACGACCTTGCCCAGCCAGATGCGGTCGACCAGGTTGCCGACGGCCCCGCCAATGACCAGGGCCAACGCGACACCGGCCAGGCGCTCGTGCGGCCTGAGCCGGTGCAGCCAGATCGCCATGACCAGCGTGACGACGCTGGCGACGGTAATGAAGAACCAGCGCTGCCAACCGCCGGCATCGCTGAGGAAACTGAACGCCGCACCGGTGTTGTAGACCAGGGTCAGGTTGAACACCGGCAGCACCGTCAGCACCTCGTACTCGTCGAAAGTGGCCAGGATCCACAGCTTGCTGGCCTGGTCCAGGAACACCACCGCCGCACTGAGCCACAGCAACCTGATCATGCGCCCTCCCCCGAAGTCGCCGCGTGGGACAACTGGCGCGGCCGCCAACCGCCCAGGACCAGGGTCCCGAAATAGGCCGTGGCGCCCGCCGCGATCAAACCGAAAAGCCAAATCACCCGGTCGGTACGCGCCGCCCCGACCCAGGTCTCCAGGCCCGGCGACAGCCAGGCGACGACGGCCGCCATGGCGACGACCGCGATGCCGACCTGGCGCAGCAGTCGCGACCAACCCGCGAGCGGACGGTAGGCACCGCTACGCTGGAGGCCGCGCAGCAGCAGGTAGGCGTTCAGGTAGGCCGACAGGCTGGTGGCCAGGGCGAGGCCGGCGTGTTGCAGCGGAAAGATCAAGGCCAGGTTGAAGACCATGTTGGCCGCCATCGCGATAACGCCGATCCGGACGGGCGTTCGCGTGTCCTGGCGCGCATAGAACCCCGGGGCGAGCACCTTGATCAAAATGAACGCCTGGATACCGAGCGCGTAGGCGATCAGGCTGCGTTCGGCCATGGCCACGTCGTGCGCATCGAAGACCTCCGACTGGAACAGCGTCGAGATCGTCGGCGCGGCCAATACCGCCAGGCCGACCGCCGACGGCAGCCCGAAAGTCAGCGCGATACGCAGCCCCCAGTCCAGTTCGCTGCTGAACTTTTCCGGCGCGGCCTCGGCCTGGCGCCGGGACAACCGCGGCAGGATCACCGTGGCCAGGCCGACGCCGAGGATGCCGAGCGGGAACTCCATCAACCGGTCGGAGTAGTACAGCCAGGAAATGCTGCCGGTGACCAGGAACGAGGCCAGCACCGTGTCCAGCAGCAGGTTGATCTGGGTGACCGAGACCGCGAACAGCGCCGGCACCATCAATTTGAGGATGCGACGCACACCGGGATCGTGGAAGCCCGGTCGTGGCCGGGGGACCAGGCCCAGTTGGCCGAGGAAAGGCAGCTGGAACACGAACTGGGTGATACCGGCGATGAACACGCCCCAGGCCAGCGCCACGATCGGTTGCTCCATCTGCGGCGCCAGCCACAGCGCCGAGGCGATCAGCACGAGATTCAGCAGCACCGGGGTGAAGGCCGGCACGGCAAAGCGGTCGTGCGCGTTGAGGATGCCACCGGCGAACGCTGTCAGCGAGATGAAGAACAGGTAAGGAAAGGTCAGGCGCAGCATCTCGGCGGCGAGATCGAGTTTTTCGGTCTCACCGTCGATGACCCAACCGAACGCGAACAGCGACACGATCAGGGGCGAGGCCACCACGCCCACCAGTGACACGCCGAGCAGCACCAGGCCGAGACTGCCGGCGACATGGTCAACGAAGTCCTTCAGCTGGCGGAAATCGCGCTGGGTGCGGTACTCGGTCAGCACCGGGACGAACGCGGTCGCGAACGCCCCCTCGGCGAACAGGCGACGCATGAAGTTGGGAATCTTGAAGGCGACGAAGAACGCGTCGGTAAAACTGCTGGCGCCGAACACCTGGGCGAACACCAGGTCACGTACGAAGCCGAGTATCCGCGACAACAGGGTGTGACCACCGACAGTGGACAGCGACTTCAGCAGGGACAGGGCGAGATCCTCCGGAAAGCGCGGATTATAATCAGCTTGGACCGCAGAAGCAGGAGGACAACGCCGCTTGACACCTGCGCCATCCGCGCGGATAATCTCGCGTCTTTCGTGAACGCTGATCGACCAGGAGAACTGAATTGGCCAACTCAGCACAAGCAGCCAAACGTGCCCGCCAGGCAGAGAAGCGCCGCCAGAACAACGCCGGTCGTCGCAGCATGATGCGCACCGAGATCAAGAAAGTCGTACAGGCCATCGAAGCCGGCGACAAGGGCGCTGCCGAGACGGCATTCAAGAGCGCCGCGCCGATCCTCGACAGCCTGGCTACCAAGGGCCTGATCCACAAGAACAAGGCCGCCCGTCACAAGAGCCGCCTGAACGCGAAGATCCGCGCGCTCTGAGTCGACATCCTGGTGACGCAAAAAACCGGCTTAAAGCCGGTTTTTTATTGATCTCGATCAATGCCTACAGCAATGTAGGCGAAGTCCTACACGGCTCGCGAACCAGCGTTAGGCGCCAAACTCCCACCCTTGTGGCAATCTAAACCTGTCGTCCACAGGGAATCAACGGACTGTCGATTGCGCCGGACGCGCCGCACGGACCAGGGAGTTTGCCAACCGAGCCAGACGACATCCAGCCCCGAGCGAATGGATCCGCTCGGGGTTTTTTATTGCCCGCCGGCAGCCGACCCGGTCAGACCAGCACCAGGTTGTCGCGATGGATCAGTTCGTCTTCGTCGACGTAACCCAGGATCGATTCGATGTCGCGCGACGCGCGCCCCTTGATCAGGCGGGCCTCGGCGGCGCTGTAATTGACCAGGCCGCGGGCAACCTCGCTGCCGTCCGCCGCCACGCACGCAACCAGTTCGCCGCGCCTGAACTCACCGATGACGTCCTGCACGCCCACCGCCAGCAGGCTGGACCCCGAACCGCGGAGTACGCGCACGGCCCCCGCATCGAGCACCAGTCGCCCGCGCGCCTGCAGGTGACCCGCGAGCCAGCGCTTACGCGCGGCATCGGGCTCCTGCGACGGCGTCAGCAGCGTGCCCAGCACCTCGCCCTCGCGTAAGCGCTGCAGGATGCGCTCGGTACGGCCATGCGCTATTAACGTCGCGCAGCCCGAACGCGCTGCCAACCGCGCCGCCCGGACCTTGGTCTGCATGCCGCCCTGGCCAAGCAGGCCACCACCGCCAGCCATGGCATCGAGCGCCGGGTCACCGGCCTCGGCGTGCCCGACCAGGGCCGCCTGCGCATTGCGTCGAGGGTCGGCGTCGAACAGACCCTGCTGGTCTGTCAGCAGCAACAGGATGTCAGCCTCGACCAGGTTCGCGACCAGCGCCGCCAGCGAGTCGTTGTCGCCAAATCGCAGTTCTTCGTTGGCGACCGCGTCGTTCTCGTTGATAACCGGCACGACACCGAGGCCAACCAGCGCACGCAGCGTGCTGCGCGCATTGAGGTAACGGCGACGGTCCGACAGGTCATCGTGGGTCAGCAGCACCTGGGCCGTGTGCAGGCCGCGACGCTGAAAACAGCTTTCCCAGGCCTGGACCAGGCCCATCTGCCCGATCGCGGCGGCGGCCTGCAGTTCGTGCAGGCTGGTCGGGCGGCGCGCCCAGCCCATCCGCTTCATGCCCTCGGCCACGGCACCGGACGACACGACGATGACCTCGCAACCGGCTTCGCGCAGGTCGGCGATCTGGTCGACCCAGTGCCCCAGGCGCTCGCGGTCGAGACCCTTGCCGTCACCGGTAATCAGGGCGCTGCCGATCTTGACGACCCAGCGCCGCGTCGAGACGAGCCGCGCACGCACGTCTTCAGCTGTCGACCGGGTCATACGGCTCCTCCTCGTCCGGTTTCGTCCGCAGGCCCTCGGCGATACGCAAGTCGTCGAGGTACATCGCCAGCGCCTGTACCAGCTCCTCCAGACCGGCGCGACTGACCGAGGATATCGCGAACAGCCTGCCGCTCCAGCCGAGCGCGTCGACCAGTTGCCGACGACGCTCGTCCAGCGTGGCCGCATCGAGCAGGTCGCATTTCGACAACACCAGCCAGCGTTCACGACTGGCCAGTTCGTCGCCGTACTTCGCGATCTCCTGCTCGATACTGCGTACCGAGTCAGCCGGATCGCTGCCGTCGATCGGCGCGATATCGACCAGGTGCAGGAGCAGGCGCGTGCGCGAAAGATGCTTCAGGAACTGCAGCCCGAGGCCGGCACCCTCGGCCGCGCCCTCGATGACACCGGGGATGTCGGCGACGACGAAACTGCGTTCGTCACCGGCACTGACCACGCCGAGATTCGGATAGAGCGTCGTGAACGGGTAGTCAGCCACCTTGGGCCGGGCACTGGATATCGCGGAAATCAGTGAAGACTTGCCGGCATTCGGCAGCCCGAGCAGCCCGACGTCGGCGAGCAGCACCAGTTCCAGCTTCAACGTGCGGCGCTCGCCCGGCGTGCCGCTGGTCGACTGCCGCGGCGCCCGGTTGGTGCTGCTCTTGAAGTGGATATTGCCAAGCCCGTGATGGCCGCCGCGAGCAACCAGCAGTTCCTCGCCGTGCGCCAGCACCTCGCCGATCAGCTCCTCGGTATCGGCGTCGAACACCCGCGTACCCACCGGCACCTTGATGAACAGGCTGTTGCCCTTGCGCCCGGTCATCTGGCGCCCCATGCCGTTCTGGCCGCGCTCGGCGCGATGATGACGCAGGTGACGGAAGTCCACCAAGGTGTTCAGGCCGCTGTCGGCACGGACCGACACGTGGCCGCCGTCACCGCCATCGCCACCGTCGGGGCCACCCTTGGGAATGAACTTCTCGCGCCGAAAGCTGACGCAGCCGTTGCCGCCGTCACCGGCCTCGACCTTGATGATTGCCTCGTCAACGAATTTCATGCACTGCCATCCACGACCGTCGTTTACACCACCTGCAATCCCACAACGAAAAAAGCCCCGTCGAGCGACGAGGCCTTTCTGATCCGGGCGACAGCTGGTGAACGGGTCAGGCCGGATCCACGCTCACGAACTTACGGTTCTTCGGGCCTTTCGTCTCGAAACGCACGACGCCGTCCGACTTGGCGAACAGGGTGTGGTCCTTGCCGCAACCGACGTTGACGCCGGGATGCACGCGGGTACCGCGCTGACGAATGATGATCGAACCGGCATTGACCACCTGTCCGCCGAAGATCTTCACGCCAAGGCGCTTGGATTCTGAATCGCGACCGTTCTTGGAACTGCCGCCTGCTTTTTTATGTGCCATTGCTGATTCTCCCTCAACCGGCCGAGATACCGGTCACTTCGATCTCGGTGAAGGCCTGGCGATGCCCCTGGCGCTTCATATGATGCTTGCGCCGACGGAACTTGATGATCGTGACCTTTTTGGCGCGGCCGTGCGACTTGACGGTCGCGGTAACCTTGCCGCCATCGACGTACGGAGCCCCGATCTTGACGGCGTCGCCATCGGCAACCATCAGCACCTTGTCGAGTTCGACGCTGGCGCCTTCCTCGGCATCGAGTTTTTCCACTTTGAGGGTCGAACCCTCGGCAACCCGGTACTGTTTGCCACCGGTCTGGATAACGGCGTACATGACCGCTGATCTCCTGTGTCTGGAACGCTCACCGGCACGAGACGCGCCAGCAGAAAGACGCGAAATTTTAATGACCTGCCACTTGCGCGTCAAGCACCGATTCACCCTGCCATGCCCGGCCGGCTTGACAGCAGGAAACCGCGTTCCCTAGGATGCGCCGCAGTTTTATGCCTGGAAACCCGTTTCCCATGGAGTTTTCCGATATCCGCGAGCTGATCGCCGGCGACCTTCGGGCCACGGACACCCTGATCATCGAGCGCCTGCAGTCCGACGTGGTACTCATCAACCAGATCGGACACTACATCGTCAACAGCGGCGGCAAGCGCCTGAGGCCGATGATCGTGCTGCTGGCGGCCCGCGCGCTGGGATACGGCGGACCGGCGCATGTCGAACTGGCCGCGATCGTCGAGTTCATCCACACGGCGACGCTGCTGCACGACGACGTCGTCGACGAGTCCGAGCAGCGCCGCAACCGCGACACCGCCAACGCTGTCTGGGGCAACGCCGCCAGCGTCCTGGTCGGCGATTTCCTGTACTCGCGCTCGTTCGAAATGATGGTGTCGGTCGGCTCGATGCGGATCATGGAAGTGCTATCGCACGCAACCAACCGCATCGCCGAAGGCGAGGTGCTGCAGCTGCTCAACTGCAACGACCCGGACACCGACGAGGAGCGCTACCGTGAAGTCATCCTGCGCAAAACCGCGACGCTGTTCGAGGCCGGCGCGAGACTCGGCGCCATCATCTCCGGCGCCCCTCCGGCCACCGAGGCAGCCATGGCCGCCTACGGCCTGCACCTGGGCATGGCTTTCCAGATGATCGACGATGCGCTGGACTACGGCTCGTCAGGCAAGGATATCGGTAAAAACCTCGGCGACGACCTGGCCGAAGGCAAGCCGAC
>JAGRGW010000201.1 GCA_020445315.1 Gammaproteobacteria bacterium | reverse complement strand
AGCAGCACCCAGTACAGCGCGATGAACACCGGGATCTGCACCAGGATGGGCAGGCAGCCGCCGAGCGGGTTGATCTTCTCGGTCTTGTACATCTCCATCATGGCCTGCTGCATGCGCTGCTTGTCGTCGCCATAGCGATCCTTCAGCGCCTGGATGCGCGGCGTCAGCTTGCGCATGTTGGCCATCGAGCGGTAGCTGGTCTCAGACAGCTTGAAGAAGGCCAGCTTGATCAGAATGGTGAAGATGATGATCGTCCAGCCCCAGTTGTGCACCACGGACTGGATCTGCTCCAGCACCCAGTACATCGGCTTGGCGATGAACACGAGCCAGCCGTAGTCGACCGTCAGGTCGAGGCCCTCGGCCAGCTGTTCCAGTTCGGCCTGCAGCTTGGGACCGACGAACAGGGTACCGGTGAACGTGGCCGTGCTTCCCGGCGCAACGGCGCGTGCCGGTGTGTAGGCACCGATGACGGCACGACCGTCAGGCAGGCGCTTGCCGTAGAAATGCTGCTGTTCGCCACGCGGCGGTACGGCGGCGGCGAGGAAGTAGTGCTGGATCATCGAGATCCAGCCGTCGGTGACGTCGCGGTTCAGCTTGCCTTCGCCCAGGTCCTCGAAGTCGTACTTCTGGTACTTGTCCTCCTGGCTGAAGATCGCGCCACCGGTGTAGGTGTACATGAAGGCATTACCGGAATCGACCGGTTCACCGCGCTGCAGCTGGCGGTACTCGCGCCCATCCCACGGGGCTTCAGAGGCGTTGTTGACGATGTGCTCGAGGCCGATCGCATGCGTACCGCGCATGAACGTGTATCGCTTGACGACGCTGAGACCGTCGCCGGACTGCCAGGTCAGGTCGACAACCAGCGTGTCTTCGCCGTCGGCCATCTCGAAGCGGTCGCCGGTGGCGTTGAAGGTCGCCTGGTGCGTCGGCGTCCTTTGCTTGTCGACGCCGAGCAGGCCGGACTGGACGATGAAGTAGTCCGAGGGACGCTGGCTGAGCAGGCGGAACGGCTCGTCTGGACGGTCGACCGACACCGGGTACTGCACGAGGCGGGCATCGACGATGCTGCCACCCTGGGTATCGATGCTGATCTCGAAGGTATCGGTAATCACCGTGACCAGGCGCGACGCGCTGCCACGGTCGGCGACCACCGGCGTGGCGACGGCATTGTCGATATCGGCACGCAGGGGCGCGACCGGGGTGTCGGCCGACTGGCCCGCCGCCGTCACCGCCGTCGGTGTTTCTACCAGTGCTGCCGGGCTGGCCTGTTGTTGGCTGTGAACACCGTAGTCTTCCTGCCAGGCCTGGTACAACAACATGCCCAGAAAGGCGAGGGCCATGAACAGAAGCAGTCTAACGTTATCCATAGATATGTAAGGCGGTAGCGATAGGGTGACGCAAAGAGGCGGCAGTGTAACACCGGTTGGCGATGGCACACATGACGGGCCGGCGCACTTTGCTGTTGGTTATCGGGCGCGATGCCCCGTTCAGTCGGTTGTGCCGCCGATGCGGGCGAAGTGCCGGCTGAGCGATTCCTGCAGTTTGCGGTTGTCCACGTCGACGGCATCACGGCGGGCCATGACGACGATGTCGACGTCGGGCAGTGCTTCGCGGTGCCGGCGAAAGGAGTCGCGAACCAGGCGTTTGAGCCGATTCCGGTCGACGGCGCGACGCGCCTGCTTCTTCGATATGGCTAGGCCCAGCCTGGCGCCGGCTTCGCCGCGACCACCGCTGACGAACAGCAACGTGAAGAAGCGGTCCGCGGAGCGTTTGGGTTGACCGTCGAAGACCCGCCGGAAGTCGCTGGAACTCAGCAGGCGGACATCGCGGGGGAAACGCTGGTCAGGAATCGACGGCTTCCCGGGCGACGTCGCTGTCAGGGCGTCAGGCGGGCGCGGCCCTTGGCGCGGCGGGCATTGATGACCTTGCGACCGCCACGGGTTGCCATGCGAGCACGGAAACCATGCGTGCGGGCACGCTTAAGGCAGCTGGGTTGGAATGTACGTTTCATGGCCGTGTCTATCCCGGTTGTTCAGACAGTTCTTCTGCCTGCGTAACGTCACCAGACGCCGCGTCAGCCAGCCTGACGTTCAGGCAGTGAGCAGCGTTTGAAAGGGCGCGAAGAATACGCAGAAACGCTTGTTGTGTCAACGGCCTCGACAGGACGGATATCCAGGACAACGAACCCAGCGGAAAGACCTCCAGTGTCACGGACTCACCATTGTATGTAAGTGTTTACTATCGTATTTAATCCTTAATCCTGCAAATCCTGGTCGGATTTTGCCTGTGGATAACTTTTGGCTAAGGGACTACACTGTGGTCCACACGGTAGCGGTCCGGCTCCCAAAACGATGTGGCGACAGGCCACGGGAAGGGCCGACCACGCGCATGGACCTTGACGGTTGGGCAACGATAACAATGACGCCTCACCGGTGCCGACAGGTTCCGTGCCTGACGAAAGCGATTTGAATTCTTGTGACATTGCGTGACCACGACGTTGTTACCCGTCGTGGTGCGGCAGGGTTTTTGCGAATTAAATGACTATCAATATCTGGCAACACTGCATGGACCGTCTCGGCAACGAGATCACCAACCAACAGTTCAACACCTGGATACGGCCACTGCACTGTATCCAGGACGACCAGCGTTTACGGCTGCTGGCACCCAACGCCTTCGTCCTCGACTGGGTGAAGAAGAACTACCTGGAGCGCCTGAACGTGTACGTAGACGACCTGGGGCTCGGCGCACCGATGGCTTTCAGCCTGGAGATCGGCAGCGCACCCAAGCCGGTCGGCGGCGCGGAGATCGCGGAGCAGCAGTCGCAGCACGAGATGGCCACGTCGCCCGCTCCGACGGTCGTCCAGCCGGTCAACCCCGGCAACACCAATCGTGTCGGTTCGACGACCAACCCGGGATTCACGTTCGACAGCTTCGTCGAGGGTAAATCCAACCAGCTCGCACGGGCCGCCGGCATGCAGATCGGTGACAACCCCGGACGCGTCTACAACCCGCTGTTCATCTACGGTGGCGTGGGTTTGGGCAAGACCCACCTGATGCACGCCGTCGGCAACCGGATCCTCCAGGGGCGCCCGGACGCCCAGGTGCTGTACATGCACTCCGAGAACTTCGTTGCCAAGATGGTCAAGGCACTGCAGCACGGCACGATCGACGATTTCAAACGCAAGATGCGCTCGGTCAACGCCCTGCTGATCGATGACGTCCAGTTCTTCGCCGGCAAGGAAAGGTCGCAGGAAGAGTTCTTCCACACCTTCAACGCACTGTTCGAGAGCCAGCAGCAGATCATCCTGACCAGCGACCGCTTCCCGAAGGAAGTGGACGGGCTCGAAGACCGGCTGAAGTCACGCTTCGGCTGGGGCCTGACGGTGGCTGTCGAGCCGCCCGACCTCGAGACCCGGGTGGCGATCCTGCAGAGCAAGGGGCTGCAGCTGTTCAACGTGGAACTGCCGAGCGAGGTCGCGTTCTTTATCGGCAAGCGCGTGCGTTCGAACATCCGTGAACTGGAAGGCGCGTTGCGGCGCATCGTCGCCAATTCGCAGTTCACCGGCCAGCCGATCACGATGGAGTTCGCCAAGGAAGCCCTGCGCGACATGATCGCGGCACAGGACAAGCTGGTCACGATCGACAACATCCAGCGCACCGTGGCGGAGTACTACAAGATCCGGACCTCGGACCTGCTGTCGAGCAAGCGCAGCCGCACGATCGCCCGTCCGCGCCAGGTCGCGATGACGCTGGCCAAGGAACTGACCAACCACAGCCTGCCGGAGATCGGCGAGGCCTTCGGCGGTCGTGACCATACGACAGTGCTGTACGCGACGCGCAAAATTGCCGAATTGCGCGAGACCGACCAGCGCGTCGCCGAGGACTTCAACAACCTGTTAAGAACCCTGAGTAATTGATGTGTGCCATCGGTGCGCCGTTTGGGCGCCCGGCGGAAGGCCCGAGTTATCCACAATTCATCGACAGGACACGAAGTGCTTTGGCGAGTGCCTGTGTTACCGTTAGAATAAGCTCAAGTTGCTGAATAAATAGAAAAAAGAAAAGTTGTTAACAGCGTGGGCCGAGCCTAATAACAACAATAATTCTCTTAAATAAGAGAATTTTTACTGAATAGCGGAGACACCCAGAATGAAAATCAGCGCACGCAGAGACGATCTTCTCAGGCCTCTGCAGCAAATCGTTGGCGTCGTGGAACGGCGTCAGACGCTACCGATTCTCGCCAACGTGCTGATAGCCGTCAGGCAGGGCAACCTCTCACTGACGGCAACTGATCTCGAAGTTGAACTGAAGACTCACACCGTCGTGGATGCGTCTGGCGAGGCAGAGTTCACGCTGCCTGCGCGCAAACTGCTGGATATCGTCAAGGCATTGCCGGACGATGCCGAGGTGTCGCTCGAACTGGATGGCAGCAAGGCGACGTTGAAATCGGGGCGGGGGCGCTACACGCTGGGGATGTTGCCGGCGCAGGACTATCCGAGCATCGATCCGTCGAAGGCCAGTGATACCTTCTCGCTGCCGGCCGGCGTCATGAAACGCCTGATCGACAAGACGCATTTCGCGATGGCACAGCAGGATGTGCGCTATTACCTCAATGGCCTGTTGCTCGAGATCCGCGCCAACCGGGTTCGCACGGTGGCCACCGATGGCCATCGCCTCGCCCTGTGCGATGCGGAGTTCGACGCGGATACCGGTGTCGATATCCAGGTCATCCTCCCACGCAAGGCCGTGCTCGAACTCGGGCGGCTGCTCGACGACTCCGACGATGTCGCCAATTTTGAGATCAGCAACAGCCATCTGCGCGTCACGCTGAGCAACAGCAGTTTCACCAGCAAGTTGATCGACGGCCGTTTTCCCGATTACGAACGGGTGATGCCGAACGGTACGACCGCCGTGATGCTGGCCGACAAGTCGACGCTGAGGCAGGCGTTGACCCGTACAGCGATTCTTTCCAACGAGAAATACCGTGGTATCCGTTTCCGCCTGAGCGAAGGGCTTCTGCACCTGCAGGCCCACAACCCGGAGCAGGACGAGGCCGAGGAGGAGGTCGAGGTCGACTATTCCGGTCCGGAACTGACGATCGGCTTCAACGTCGGTTACCTGTTGGACGTGTTGTCCACCATCGACGGTGACGATGTCGAGATGGCCGTGATCGACTCGAACTCGAGTTGCCTGGTGACGCAGAAGGGCTCGACCGAATGCCGTTTCGTCGTCATGCCAATGCGACTCTAGCGAGGGTGGTTCGGGCCTCGTGCCGTTGCCGACTTTTGGCACAACGATCGATATTCAAGGGGGCTGTCGCCCCCTTTTTACATGGCGTGAATAGGTTGTTGGCGGTATGGGGGATGGCTGTGCGTAACCTGTTGATGATTGCTGTGGTTTTGCGCGCTGAACGGGGAAAAAGCTGGAATCGGGCCTTTTTTATTGAGTCCCGACCAGGGTTAATGCCTGGCAGTCTGTCCCGACGGTTGACCAGTGCGAGACCGGTGGTGATCTGAATGGTCTGGATCGCGTCCCTTGCCTTGAAAGATATCCGTGTCATGGCGGATGCCGAGATCGAGCCGATCAAGGGGCTGAATTTCATCTGCGGTCCTAACGGGGCTGGCAAGACTTCGGTGTTGGAGTCGATCTACCTGGCTGGTCGAGGCCGGAGTTTCCGTCATCCCGATGCTGGACCGCTCGTTCGCCGGGATGCACATTCGGCGCGCGTGGTTCTCAAGCTTTGGGACGAAAACGGGGATCGTGTCCGTGTGCTCGGTGTTGAAAGGGCGCGGTCGGAGATGCGTTGCCGATTCGATGGACGCGAAGTGGCCAAGCGCTCGCAACTGGCTGAAGCTTTGCCGATTCAGTTCATCAGTTCTCAACCACAACTGCTTCTTGGCATGGGGCCGGATGTCAGGCGTCGCTTTTTGGATTTGGCATTGTTCCACGTGGAACATCGCTTTCTGGCGGTGTACAGCAGAGTGCAGAAGTCGCTCAGGCAACGCAATGCAGCGTTGAAGCAAGGGCAGGCCGAACAGGTCAGTGCCTGGGATCAGTCGTTCGTGGAAGCCGGTAACGACCTGACGACGATGCGAAAGCAGGTCAGTGCGGATGTGTTTGATCGTGCCCAGCGCATTTTGCTGGGATGGGGATTGGATCTTGGTGTTGCCTACCGATACCGCCAGGGCTGGCGCAAAGAGATGACGCTGGCTGAGGCCCTATCCACACGGTTAAGCGAAGACATGGAGCGGGGCTTCACCGGTGTTGGTCCACAGCGCGCCGACATCGAGTTCCTCTCCGACAATGGACTTGCAGAGAAGCGGTTATCCCGGGGCCAGCAGAAGATGTTTGTCATTGCGCTGAATCTGGCGATCAGTGACATGGTTGCTGATTTATCGAATGGTGTGTGCAGACCGGTATTTTTGATTGACGATCTCGCCGCGGAGCTGGACGGGCAAAACCTGGCGAAAGTGTTGGCGGCGCTGGGTGAACGAGATGTCCAGGTATTCGTTGCGCTGATTGATCCGCCGGCACCAGGAACAGTGGAAATTCTACCCGCAAAAGTGTTCCACGTGGAACATGGCACGATTAAGTGACTGAAAAAAGGCGTATAATCTGCGTCGTCCTTTCGTCCACAACGGGTAAATGACCCTTTCATGACTGACAACGACAAACCCAAGTACGACACTTCTTCCATCAAAGTACTCAAGGGCCTGGATGCAGTTCGCAAGCGCCCTGGTATGTACATCGGCGACACAGACGACGGTACCGGCCTGCACCACATGGTGTTCGAGGTGGTTGATAACGCCATCGACGAGGCGCTGGCCGGGCATTGCGACGACATCGTGGTGA
>JAGRGW010000200.1 GCA_020445315.1 Gammaproteobacteria bacterium | reverse complement strand
CAGGACAATGACCTTGGCCGAACGCGGGACCATGCGCCGGGTACCGTCGACATCGTCGCTGGCCTGCAGCGGCGAAATCTTGCGGTAGGTTCGCCCGTCAAAGCGAAAATGCGCGCCGGGGCGCAGCTGATGAAACTTCAACGGGTTCTGCCCTGTGACGTGGATCGGTGATTGTCGACCGTGGCGAGGGCCGCCGGCCCTCGCCACCAGCTTATCTTAGCGACCCGGGGGCGGTTGGCGATATAACGCGTGTGGTAAGTCAGCTGACGCGCGCCAGCTCGGCAAAGCTCCCCGCGACATCCTTGGTGTCGATGGCTTCACCCAGCTGCCGACCGATTTGCGTCGTGGAAAGCAGGCCGCGGATGGTCTGGGCTCCCTGGGGGTCGCGATCGACCACCAGGGCATGCTGTCTGCCCATGCGTTTCAGCGTTGACACGATGTCGCCGACCGATGCCGTCGACACGTCGGCCATCTCCAACACGTCGATACGGTGCTGCGGCGTCATGATGTCGCGTACGCTGAGCTCCTTTCTCGGCGTATGCGTGTCGTTGACGACGCGCAGGATCCGTTCGTTGCTCAGATCCTTCGACGTAATGATGCCGATCACATGATTCATCGGGTTGGTGACGAACAGCAGTCGAACACCACTGGCGATCATCTGTTGCTCGGCCTCGTCGATGGGGATGTTGGCGGTGACCGACTCGGCGGTTACCCTGGTCAGATCGGTCATGATGGTGCTGGCCGGGCTGTCGAGAGTGACCTTGGATGGCAGGTCCTGGTGCGGCCGCTGGATGCCGACTCCTGCATCGAGGGTGCCGGCGGAAAGAACGCGGAACTGACTCATTTTGCCTCCTGGCGCATCGTCGAGCGATACGGTTTTCGTTGGGTTTCGGCGCCGCCTGACAACGACTGACGTACCTTTCAAAAAGTAGGACGGTCGCGCAGAATTACAATGGACAATTATCTTTCGGTTTCGTAAGGCATTGAGATTAGAGCGTTTTGTCAGTCATGCGCTGGGCCTGCCGAGACGTCGCGCCCGCGAACTGATCCTCTCGGGCGAGATCGCCGTCGACGGTGAGGTCGAGCGGCGCCCGGCCGCGCGGGTCGGACCCGGGGCGACGGTAAACTGCCGTGGCGAAGACGTCGCGCCCCCCGGACACCTCTACCTGATGCTGCACAAACCGTGCGGGCTGATCAGCGCGACACGCGACGACCGGCAGGCAACCGTGCTGTCCCTGCTGCCGGAAGCGCTGGCCAGGCGCGTACACCCGGTCGGTCGACTCGACAAGGACACCAGTGGGTTGCTGTTGCTGACCAGCGACGGTGACTGGTCGCATCGCGTAAGCTCGCCGCGCCACGCCTGCCGCAAGGTCTACCGCGCGACCCTGGCCGAACCGCTGGTCAACGACGCCGAGGTTCGACTCGCGCACGGCCTGGTGTTGCGCAACGAAGCGCGGCCGACACGCCCCGCCACGCTGCAGCGACTGGCGCCGGACGCTGTGCTGATCGGTGTTACCGAGGGTCGATACCACCTCGTGCGACGTCTGTTCGCGGCATTGGGCAACCGCGTGACGACCCTTCACCGCGAGCAGGTGGGCGGGCTTGTCCTGGACGTTGCCTTGCAGCCGGGCGAGTGGCGACACCTGGATGCCGACGAAGTCCGACGGGTGCTCACATCGTCCGAATAATCGTCTAACCTGAAATAGCAAAAAGGGAATCTGCGTACTGCTTCAGTTATGGCTACCCATTCACGACAGGTCGACCACCAGGCGCGGCGGTACATCCGTCACCCGTCCAGTATGCCCATACAGTTCGATTTGCACGGTGACTGTCGCGACCGCAGGCAGTACCTTCGGAACGTCAGCGAGGGCGGCGTTTGCTTCGCCACCGATATCGCGCTCGACCCCGGCACAGGCCTGCGCCTGCGCATTCCGATATTCGGCCAGCAGTTCGAGGCCGAGGCCACGGTCGCCTGGTGTCGGCAGGATCGCTCCGGGTACGAAGTCGGCGTAAGGTTCGACAGCGCCCAGGACCGCTTCAGCGTGCGCATGGTCGAGCAGTTGGTTTATATCGAGGATTACCGGCGCCGCGTCGAGCGTGAAGAGGGTCGCCGCATGAGCAGCGAGCAGGCGGCCCAGGAATGGGTCGAGCGCTTCGCCGACAAGTTTCCCTCGCTGAACTGATTCCGGCAGACGGCGGCCGGGTCTCTTCTTTTAATGATACTTCTCGGTGCTGATGTGACCGGGTTCACGCCGGCTGTGGCGCCGCATGCCGCGCGCCCGAAGTACGTCGACGACGTCGCTGATCATGCCCGAATGCCCACACAGCATCACGTGGCTGTCGGCAGGGTCGAGCGTGATGTCGACGTGGCGCTCGAGCCGGCCGTCGGCAATCGCGGAAGGAATCCGGCAGTCGAAAGCACCTTCGACGCGCTCGCCGGTGACGAATGGCACGAAATGGAATTTCCCGGGGTGTTCGACCCGCAGGCGTCTGATCAGCGGGCCGTAGCCCTGGTTGTCGGCGTATCGCACGCCGTAGCCGAGGACGACCTGGTCGAATCGCCGCCAGGGTTCGTCGGTCTGCAGGATGGACAGAAACGGCCCGACGCCCGTGCCCGTCGCCAGCATCCAGAGGACGCGCGTCTCTGCGGGTACCTGCTCCAGGGTCAGCAGTCCCTTCGCTGCGCCGTTGAGCCAGATTTCGTCGCCGGCTTCGAGCATCGCCAGCCGGGAACTCAGTGGTCCGTCGGGCACGATGTTGAAAAAGATCTCGAGTTGCCGCTCGTGTGGCGGATTGACCAGCGAGTAAGGGCGACCGACACGTTCGTCGGCCACGTCCACGCCGATTCGGACGAATTGCCCGGCCGTGAAATCGGGCCCGTCGATATCAATCGCCAGCGAGAAATGGGTTTTGTTCCACATGGTCTTGCGTGCGACCCGGCCACTGCGCCATTCTGACATCTCGTACCTCCTGACCCCGTTAGTTAAGTGCCACATGTCTCGAAAGCAACCCGGGTGCATTCCGGGTTATGCCGACTCCGCCAGTTTCGTCGTCCGTTATGCCCCGGCAGCGTGGTGACGTCCGGGTGAATGCCGCCGCGAAGAACGGCCTGGTCATCGTGCTCGTTCTGGCGTCGGGCGCGCTGGCTTTCTATGGTGCGCGGACTTGGCAGCTGCAGCGCGACCACTATGCCGTCCCTGCACTGGCGGGCGGGTGTCCGCTGGCGAACGGCAGTTGTCGTCAGCCCCTGGCGGAAGGCGCAGTGACGCTCGAGATCGATCCTGCGGCGATCCCGCTGATGCAGACGCTCACACTGACCGTCCGTGCCGAGGGACTGAACGTCGACGCGGTATCGGTCGATATTCGTGGCCTCAACATGGACATGGGGCTCAACCGCACCCGCCTGCGCCATCTGGGCGGTGGCCGCTGGCAGGGCGAAACCATCCTCCCCGTCTGCAGTCAGCGGCGGATGGAGTGGGAGGCGCGGGTACAGGTGGACGGCGCACAACGCATCGCGGTTCCCTTTTTGTTCTTCACCGAGAGGCCCTGATCGCCCGAGGCCCCGGTTTGCCGGCTTAAGCCACTTCTGATATAAACGCGAGCCGAATCAGTGAGGCCGATACGACTGCCTACCCGGCAGCTCGAGACGTGCCAGGCGCAACCGCCAGGTCGGGAGACAGCTGTGATGAAGACATTGATGGTAGCCACTGTGCTGGTCCTGGCTGGCGTCAACGGCACTGCGCTGGCCGGCAATGCGGCGGCGGGCAAGGCGAAATTTGCCGTTTGTGCGGGCTGTCACGGCCCAACCGGTGCCGGCAACGAAGCGCTGAAGTACCCAAAGCTGGCGGGTCTCGAAGCGGGGTATGTAAAACAGCAGTTGGTCGCTTTCAAATCGGGTGCGCGCGACAACGCGACGATGAAGGCCATGACTGCCGGTCTCAACGAAACTGACATGGACAACCTCGCGGCGTATATCGCTACCTTGAAGTAATCTCAATACTCGTCATTGCCAACGCGCTCGAGCAGGTGTGTCGGCAGGACTCTCGTAAACACTACCGACGTCGGAATTTCTCACCATGAAACAGTTGTTGCTGGTCGCCTCCATCGCGGGGCTCTCACTCATCGGGTCAGCGGTCGCAGCGGGCGACGCTGAAGCTGGAAAAACCAAAGCCGCTGCGTGCGCTGCCTGTCACGGACCGGATGGCAACAGTCCAGCACCGATGTTCCCGAAGATCGCCGGTCAGCACGCCGGTTACCTGGCAAAGCAGTTGAAGGAATTCAAGGCCGGCGAGCGTGTCGATGCGACCATGAACGGCATGGCCGCGGCGCTCAGCGAGCAGGACATGGCCGATATCGGCGCCTACTACGCCGGTCAGAAGGTTAGCGTCGGTAAGGCCGCCGAGGACAAGGTGGCAATGGGCGAGACGACGTACAGGGCCGGCAACTCGGCTACGGGTGTGACGGCCTGCGCGGCCTGTCATGGCCCGACCGGTGGCGGCAACCCGATGGCCAGGTTCCCCAGCCTGGGCGGTCAACACGCCGACTACACCGTCACGCAGCTGAAGAACTTCCGTTCCGGTGCGCGTGCCAACGATGCGGGCTCGATGATGCGCAATATCGCGAAGAAGATGACCGATGCCGAGATCGAAGCCGTGGCACAGTACATCCAAGGGCTGAACTGACGCTGGAAGTCGCCCGGAAGCAGAAAAAGCGGCTACGGCCGCTTTTTTTATTCGCCGACGTTGCACTGTCGTCCGTGCGCCATTGTCGGCGATCGCCAGGCAAACGTGCTTGCAGGGCGTCGCGAGCCACGCAACAATGCCCCCGGTTTGCCCGCTACCGGGCGCAACGGGGCTGAACTCCCGGTCTGCTCGCCAGTCTCAACAGCGACGCACAGAAATCATGGAGTCAAAACAATGAAAAACGTCTTTGCCGCCACATTTGCCGGCCTGATGCTGCTGGGTGCCACCGTCGTGGCCCAGGGTTTCCAGGAGGGTGTGCAGTACGTACCGATCCAGCCCCAGCCGCCGATGAGCACCGGCGACCGCGTCGAGGTCGTGGAGTTCTTCTGGTACGGCTGTCCCCATTGCCGGGAATTCGAGCCGGCCGTCATGAAATGGAAGGCGTCGGCGCCCGACTACGTCGAGTTCAGGCAGATCCCGATCATGTTCGGCGGAGCCTCCGACCTGCACGCCCAGGTTTACTATGCGCTGGAAGGCATCGGTGAGCTGGAGCGTCTGCACGGTCCGTTCTTCGAGGCCATGCACGTGCAGAAGCGCAAGATGAAGGGGCGCGACGAGGTCGATGCCTTCCTGGCGGAAAACGGCGTCGACATGGACAAGTTCAACCAGGCAATGAACTCTTTTGCCGTTGCCGCCAAGGTCAACCGCGCACGCGCGCTGATGCGGCGCTACGGCATCCGCAGTGTGCCCACGCTGGTCATGGACGGGCGTTACCGCAGCGGCAGCGGTTTCCGCAGCTACGAGGAAATGACTGAAGTTGTCGATCACGTGGTCGCCAAGGTTCTTGAACAGCGCAAACAGGCTGTGCAGCAGTAAGGGATGGCGCCAGGCCGGCAGCGTTTTCGGCAGGTGGATCGAATGAACCGTGTGAGGCCGACACCGATGTGGGTGAGCAGTCAACGCGCTACGGGCCTTCGTGGACCGTGGTTCGACTCGCCGCCGGCCGCGCCCTGGTGTAATCCGCGGTGAGCGGGATGCCGGCAGGAGACGAGCAGGGGGCGTCGGCATCGACACATGAGCCGATCCGGGTGTTGAGTTACAACATCCAGGCCGGTATCGACACTCGCCAGTACCGTGACTACCTGACCAAGGGCTGGAAGCACCTGCTGCCCAACCGCGAGCGCCTGCGCAACCTCAACCTGATTGCCGAGATGCTGCGCGGCTACGATCTCGTTGGCCTGCAGGAAGTCGATTCCGGCAGTCTGCGCAGCGGCTTTGTCGACATGACCGAGTACCTTGCCCACCGTAGCGGTTATCCGCACTGGTATCGGCAGGTCAACCGGAACATCGGCGTACTGGCCCAACACAGCAACGGTTTTCTGAGTCGTCTGCGGCCGACGCGCGTCAGCAACCATCGGCTGCCACCCGGCAACGGGCGCGGCGCCATGCTCATCGAGTTCGGCGATGGCCCGGATGCGCTCGTTGTCTGCACCATGCACCTCGCCCTGAGCCGGCGTGTGCGTGCCAAGCAGCTGGATTTCATCGGCGAGTTGATCGGTGAACGCAAGCATGTGATCGTCATGGGCGATCTCAACGCCGGCTGCGAGAGCCGCGAAGTGCGCGCATTCATCGACCGGACCGGCCTGATGGACCCGCCGTGCGAGCAGGCCACCTTCCCCAGTTGGCGGCCGGTTCGGCGCATCGACCACATCCTTGTCTCGCATGCCCTGGAAGTCGTCAGGACGCGCGTCGTCGACTACGCCCTGTCGGACCACCTGCCGATCTGTGTCGAGCTGATGCCGCCGGCGGGCATGCAGCACGCCGCCTGAGGTCCAGATGGCGGGCGACTGGCGCGAAAGATTCCTCGAACTCGAGCAGCAGGCCGAGAGCGCCAGCGAAGCGCACCAGCAGGCGGAGCGCGAGCTCACGCGCCTGGTCACCCGCATCTGTGTAGCCTGTTCCGGCTTCGATCCGCAGTTGGACACCCAACTCGATCGCCTGCGCAAGGTTGCGCGCAAGGGCAGGGCGGATGCCCTGATCCGACAGTCCGAGGAATTCGCCGATTCCATCGTACACGCGGCCGAGGACCGCTTTCGGCCGGGCGTGCTCGCGCGCCTGCTGGAACATGCCGGGCAGGACGAGAAGCAGGTCCAGGCGACGATGAAACTGTGGAGCGACGTTGCCGCGGACCCGGTCTCGGTCAGTGACGCCAAACTCGACCGCCTGGCCAAAGCGCTGGCCCTGGCTCCGCAGGCGGCACCGGCAACAGGTGCTGGCGCCGCCCCGGCCCCCGCGCCCGGCCTGCTCGGCCGGCTCATCGGGCGGCAGGCGGCCCCGGCGCCAGGCAAGGCCCCGGCGCGGGCGTTGCTCGAAGTGCTCGGGCAGGTAGCCTGGCCGACGGACATGGCTGAGCAGGTAAAGGCATACCACCAGCGACTCGAACAGGACCCCGACGGCGATACCTGGGTGGAGATCGTGCACGAGATTGGCGACCTGGCGGTGCGGGCGCTGAGCCAGGCACAGGCCGACGCGCGATCGACCGAGCATTTTCTTACCCAGCTCAACCAGCGCCTCGAGGAACTCGATCGCCACATGCTGGATGAGGGGCAGCGGCGCGAGGATTCCAGGCACAGCGGTGATCGCCTCGGGCAACAGATGAGCACCGAAGTCAGCAGCCTGACCGAGAGCGTGCGCAGCAGTGCCAGCCTCGAGGACCTCCAGGCCAGCGTCATCGCCAGCCTGGACCGCATCCACGGCCACGTACGGGAACACCTGGATGACGAGAACCGCCGGCGCGAGAGTGCCGAAGCGGAGGCGGAACAACTGCGCGCCAGGATGCATCACCTCGAACAGAACAGTTACGACCTGCAGCGCCAGGTGGCGCAGACCCAACGCGAGGCCATGCGCGACGCGTTGACCGGTCTGCCGAATCGGCGCGCTTACGACGAGCAGCTGGCCCAGGAGTTCGCGCGCTGGAAGCGTTTCGGTGAACCGCTGGCGATGCTGGTGCTGGACGTCGACAACTTCAAGCAGGTAAACGACCAGTTTGGGCACAAGTCCGGCGACAAGGCCCTGACGATGATCGCTCGCGTGCTGGGCGAGAAACGGCGCGAGACCGATCTCGTCGCACGGCTCGGTGGGGAGGAGTTCGTCGTCCTGTTGCCGGGCGCACCCGCACCGGATGCGTTGCGCATCGCCGACGACATGCGCGTCGCCGTCGCCAACTGCGGTCTGCACGCCAACAAGCAACCGGTCGCGATCACGGTATCGGGCGGCCTGGCGATGTTTGCGGCCGGCGACACGCCGGAGCAGGTGTTCGAGCGCGCCGACCGGGCCCTTTATCGCGCCAAGGGCAATGGCAAGAACCGCATCGACATGGCTGAGTCCGACCAGTGAACGACTGACCCGCGCGTTCTGCTGCCGGGACCGCGACGCAGACCTGGCGGCATCGTCTCTGCGCTGGCAAAAAATACGCCCCGCGGGGGGACGCGGGGCGAATTTGGAGGATGTGCGACGCTCGCAGGCGCCAATCTGCACGGGTTTATTTTGTCGCTGCGGCGTGGCTCCGCGCATTGCGAATTCGCAAGCGAACGCGAATGTCCACGTCAATCCGCGAGCAGCATGCCGGCCCACGCATAGCGCCACGGTTGCCCATAGGTTTGTTCAAGCCGCTGCAACAGGTGATCACTGGGAGACGCCTCGCCGGGAAACACGTGTCGCATCTCCAGCAACAGGCTGGCGCCAATGGCGTGCTGCCGCCAGTCGAGCCGGCTGGCCGGCGTCGAACTGCCGCACTGGGCGCAGACGGCGGGATCGCCATGGTTCCATTGTTCAAGTCGCTGCCGCCAGTCGCCGAAGCGACCGCGGCATTGCGGACAGCGTGGTTTGACGGTATTGGGGCCCGTGACGAGGCGCGGCTCCGGGTACGGGCCATGCACGGCGACGTGGCAGAAGGCCGGGCTGCCGTCCGTCGGAGGCTGCATGACGAGGTGGGGCGAGCAGCCGGCAAAAACGATGTGCCTGGCGAAGCCGTGACCGGCCAGGAACGTGGCTGTACCGATGGCTTGCCCGATGACGTCGAGTTCCTTGAGCAACTCGACGAGCGCTGTGGCATCGGGTCTGGCCCGAGCGTCTTTCGGTGCGAGAAACAGGCTGGTCAACTCCATGCGCACGATGTTGTACGACCGGGGGCGTCGCGACAAGGGTCGGGGCATGTCGGCTGCAGCCCCGAAATGGTCGGGCCTGGTTGAGGGTGCAAACGTGCCGTTGCCGGGGCGATAATCGATCACCGCCAGCCGCTGTCGCCATTCATGTTCAAGACCCTGCTGATCAAGTTCGTCCGTGCCTACCAGTTGCTGGTGAGCCCTTTCCTCGGCCACAACTGCCGATACATGCCGACCTGTTCGGCCTACACCATCGAGGCGATGGAGAAATGGGGGCCGGTGCGCGGTCTGTGGATGGGCATACGCCGGGTGGGGCGCTGTCATCCCTGGCACGCCGGTGGCTATGACCCGGTGCCGGAGCCGCCGAAGTCACGGGAACATGCAAGGTGAGTGGCGGAACGGGGTGTGCCTGCGACACGGTATTCGAAAGCGTTGACGCCTATCGCGCAAGGTTCGAGCAGAGCCTGTTCGACCTCGTTGATCACGACGTGCTCGGCGTATTCGTCCTCGTGCTGGCCAACGCCAGTTTCGAACACCACCTGTTCGAACGGCTCAGGAACCCGTTGCGCGATGCATTCGCGCGTTGGGAGTCGCGGTTCGATGCCGGTGACCCGCGTGCGGTGGGGGCCGCGCCGGACGATATCGGTGTGTTCCAGCGGCTGCGGGACCACGGATTCGACCGTCTCGGGGTCACGCATTGGCGGCGTTGCGGTCCCTGGTGGCTGCAGTTCAACCTACTGCGTTCGTTCCGCCCGCCTAGGATGAGTCACGCTGTCGTGGAGGCGGGTTTTCAGCCGTTCGACGACAGCGGGTTTCATTTCAACAAGCCGTTCCTGCGCGACGAGATTCTTTGGCAGGGCGAAGTCGCCGGTACGCCGGTGCGACTGCTGTACAACAAGTTCCCGTTCGCGGAACTGCATGGCCTGCTGGTGCCGGCGCCGGACCAGTGCAGGCCCCAATACCTGCGTCGTTCGGACCTGGAAGAGATCTGGCAGATAACCAACTGGCTGGGGACGCGGTTACCCGGTGTCGGTTTCGGCTACAACGGCTTCGGTGCCTACGCGTCGGTCAACCATCTGCACTTCCAGATGTACTGCCGGCGCCAGGGTGGCTACCCGATCGAGCGCGCCGACTGGGTACACAATGGCGGCGCGAGCCGTTACCCGGTCGATGTCTCCCGGTTCGAGGATATCGACACCTGCTGGCGGGCAGTCGACGCCGTGCATCGCGAGGGTGGCGGCTACAACCTGCTATTGCGGCCCGGTCGGGCCTACCTGGTCAGACGCGCCCTGCAGGGAAGCTACCGCCATGCCGACTGGACGGGCGGGTTTGCCTGGTCGGAGTGTGCCGGGGTCTGCACGTTGTTCGACGAGGCGGTCTTCGCCGACCTGGACGAAGATGCCGTGGCGGCAGAGTTCGCCGCCATGGCGCTGCGCTGACCCCGGCAGGAGATTTCAGCGCCCCTGTTCGAGTGCCGCGATCCTGTCGTCGAGCGGCGGGTGGCTGGCAAACAGTTCCTTCAACCCGGCGCCGCTGATACCGAGTGCGGCCATCTCGTCGGGCAGCGGTTGCGGGTCCTTGGACTGCTGCAGGCGGCGCAGTGCCGAGATCATTTTGTGTCGACCAGCCAGTTCGGCTCCGCCGGCGTCGGCGCGGTATTCGCGCCAGCGCGA
>JAGRGW010000199.1 GCA_020445315.1 Gammaproteobacteria bacterium | reverse complement strand
TCAGGCAGACGCCGTTGACGGCGATACTGTCGCCAAGCGCGACATCACCGAGATCGAGTTTCCCCGTTGCGATGCGTAAACGGACGTCGCCACCACTGGGCTGCAGCGCACGAACCTCGCCAATGGCCTGGATGATGCCCGTGAACATGGCAAGTTCCCACTCCTGATAGCATTTTTCCAATTTTAACCCAATCGACCCACGAACGAGGCCCGATTCCATCGAGGCCGTTCAAGATGCAACTTTGCATGTCGCTAACCCCTTAGTTCAGCAACGGAAGGCCAACAATCGCCATGAACATCGGGAAACGCATCGGTGCCAGTTACCTGGTCATGACCGTGCTGCTCGCCGGCATCGGCTTTGCCGGCCTGTTTGCGGCCAATCACATCAGTACCGTACTGGTTCATCTGACCGGTCCTGTTGACACCTCCGCGCGCGCAATAGAAAGCGGCATACGTGGTGTGCTGCTGCAAATGATCGGCGTAGACGAATCACTGGGCCGTCGCGACAAAGAGGGCAAGGAACGAATCGCGCAGGGTGAAGCGCTGTCCCGTAACGCTCTGGACGCAATTCGCGAAGCCGGCCTTGTGCCCGTTGACAGCGTCGAGCAGACAGCGGCACAAATGCAGTCGTTCCACAAGACCCGCCTAGAGCTAATCGAACTCAACGAGACTTACAGAAGACAGTACGCCGATCTACTCCAGGTTGTCGCCCGCACCAACGACCTGCTGCTGGTCATCGAAGAACAGGCCAGCCAGTCGCTGGTCGAAATGGAGTGGAATGCCAGCGTTGCAGAGGGTGAAGCGACGCATACGAAAGACACCGAGGAATGGGCGGTGGTCGGTGCCGCCGCAGACGCGCGTCTGGCATTGATGACTCGCCTGTTCGATTTCCGCCAACTGCTTGATGCGCCAGAGAAAACCGAATTGCACGAGGCAGCAGCGGTCAGCCTGGGCGACCTGACCATCTACGTAGAGCAGCTTGCCGAATCCGAGTTGCTCGCCGGACATGAGATAGGAAAAGGTCCCTACGGCGAACTCACGTTCGACAAAGCCCTGTCGCAACTGCTGAATGAGAACGAAGGCCGTTTCGACGAGACACTGGGCACCCATATCAAACTGCTCGAATCTCGAGAAACTTATGGTAATGCCGCCTCTGCGCTGATGCTAAACGCGCAACAGATGGAAACCGACAGTCGCCGACTGATCAGCGCGGAACTGACACGCGCGGATAGCACGCAAAGGGTTGCCATGTGGGCCGTGACTGGGCTGGTCACGCTGGGCCTGGTCCTTGCACTCGCCGCTTACGTAGCGAGTCTGCGCACGATTGCATCGCCGCTTCGCGGCGTCGCCGACCGCATGCGCGAAATCGCGAGTGGCGATGGCGACCTGACGGTGTCGCTGGCTGTCAGGGGGAACGACGAAATCGCCGCGGTCAGCGAATCGTTCAATGATTTCGTCGCCAAGATCCACAGTACCATGACCGAGACCGGCGACTCGGTTCACCATCTTGCTTCGTCCTCCAACGATATGGAACAACGCACGGCCGCAAACCTCACGCGGACGCAGCGACAACAGGCAGAGACATCCCGGATCGCAACTGCGGCAAGAGAGCTCGAACTGACGGTCAGCAACGTGTCAAGTTCGGCACAAGACGCACTGACGCATGCCAACCGGGCCTACTCGGAAGCCGACCAGGGACAGCGCGCGGTTTCCGCGACCGTCGATGCCATCGCAAGGCTCGAAGGACAGATCGACCAGGCCACTACAACCATTCAGATGCTGGAAGCAGAGAGTGAAAATATCGGCAGCGTCATCGACGTCATTGGCGGAATTGCAGAACAGACCAACCTGCTGGCGCTCAATGCCGCGATCGAGGCGGCACGCGCGGGTGACCAGGGTCGCGGGTTCGCCGTTGTCGCAGACGAGGTCCGCTCATTGGCCAACCGTACCCAGGCGTCGACCAGCGAGATTCTCGGCATGATCGAGAAGCTTCAGGCCCAGGTTCGCCAAGCCGGCCGCGCGATGTCCGAGAGCAGCGCCATGGCCCACGAGACCGTAGAGAAAGGCCACAGTACCAGCCAATCACTGGGCAATATTGCCGAATCCGTGGAAACGATCCAGCAGATCAACCAGACCATTGCGTCCGCGGCACACGAACACCAGAAAACAACCGAGAACATTTCGCAAAGCGTCGTGCGGATCAGTGAAGACGGGGACGAGATCGTCGCCGATATCCGCGGAGTCACCGAATCCGCAGCCTCGCTCCGGCAACTCTCGACCAGGCTGGAACAGTTGGTCGGGCAGTTCAGGCTTTGAATTGGGCGACAACTCAGCGTGTGAGCAGCAGACGCAGGTCCGCACCGACCATGCGTGAGTCTTTGAACCGCAATTCAAACCTGTCTGCCATACGGTCGACACCTGGCATCCTGACCAGGCCACGCGCGGCGTCACCCATCAGGTGAGGCGCCATGTAGACGACCAGTTCGTCGATGATACCCGCCGCCAGCGCACTGCCCGCCAGCGTCGGTCCACTCTCGATCAGCACCTCATTGACCTGGCGTTCGGCCAACTGCCGCAGCAGCTGGTCCAGTTCCAGGCGACCACCGAGTTGCGGCAGGCGCAACACGTCGGCACCGAGTTCACGCAACTCACTCTCGACCGAGCGGGACGCCGACTCACCGCAGACGACGAGGGTATCGCCGGGCAGCGTAAGCATGCGTGCCCGCGGCGGCATGCGCAGGCGCGTGTCCAGCACGACACGCAAGGGCTGGCGCAGGTATTCGGGATGCTCGACACCCGGCAGCCGGGTTATCGGCAGGCGTACGTTCATCGACGGATCGTCGGCCAACACCGTTTCGATACCAGTCACGATCGCGCTACTGCGCGCGCGCAACCGTTGCACATCGTTGCGGGCCGCATCGGACGTGATCCATTTGCTCTCGCCGCTGGCCATCGCCGTGCGCCCGTCGAGGCTCATCGCGAGCTTGCAGCGCACATGCGGCCTGCCCTCGCGCATACGACGAAAAAAACCCGGGTTGAT
>JAGRGW010000023.1 GCA_020445315.1 Gammaproteobacteria bacterium | reverse complement strand
ATCGCCGACCAGACCAACCTGCTGGCGCTCAATGCGGCGATCGAAGCGGCCCGCGCCGGTGAACACGGTCGCGGGTTTGCGGTCGTCGCCGACGAGGTGCGCGGGCTGGCCGAACGCACCCAGCACTCCACGCTCGAGGTGCGCAAGGTCATCGAGACCATCCAGGCCGACACCAACGCGGTCGCCCGCACGATGGGCGAAGGCCGGGCGCTGGCCGGCAAGACTTCCGAACTGGCAGAGGCCTCAGGCCGAGAACTGACCGATATCGACAACCGCGTCAGCGACCTGTCGGCGATCGCCAGCGAGATACTCGAGGCAACCCGGCAGCAGCAGACGATCGCCGCCGAGACCCAGTCCGCGGTCGCGGCCCTGGTCAACCTCGAGGAGATTGCACCGGACGAGGGCGAGACCTCCACCGTCCGCGCAGAGGACCTGTCCAAGCTCGGCGCGGCACTGCGCGAGAAGATGCAACGCTTTGTCACGACCACCGACGGCTGGGACGAGAGCCTGCGGAGCAAGAAAGACGTGAAACCGGCGACCATGGCCGTCACCCCAACCCCGGACTCCGCGCCCAAGGAAGCCCGCGGCGGCGACGACATCACCCTGTTCTGAACAGACCCCGGGACGTCCCGGCCGCCCCCGATCAGGTCGATACGGCCGCTGCTTGACTAAAGACTCGGGGGAAGCGAAATCCCGGGCTTCAGACCTCGCCCAGCACCATGTCCCACCGTGCGGAATAAGCAACACCGGGAGTCGCCGACTCGGCAAACTCGGCAGTCACCCGTTCACGCCGCTCGACCGGGATCCGCCGGTACAGGAAATCGGCATCGTTGCGCGGCTCACCGGCAACGTACAGCTGAGTGACGAACGGCGCACCGTCGTCGACAAAAACCGCGACATGGATATGCGGGGTCCTGCCGGGATAAGGCACAGGCCTGATCGTGCGGAAGCGGTAACGTCCACCCGAGTCGGTCATGTTGTGCCCGAATCCCTGGAAGCCCGGGTCCAGCCTGGCTTCGCCGGGGTCGCGCGAATGCCGATAGCGCCCATTGGCGTCGCATTGCCAGATTTCCACCCGCGCGTCCGCGATCGGAACGCCGTTCCGGTCGAGTATGCGTCCTTCCAGGTCGCTGACCGCACCAAGGGCCTGCGCCGTCTGCCCGGCCACCCGGGTCAGGTCGTTGTCGTCATCCAGTATGGGGACATCAGGGTAAAAGGGACCGGCAGGCTGGCGTGGGGTCGCCGCCGGCACGCCGAGGCCGAGTACGCCACCGCTCGCCAAACCGGCCGCCAAGCCCAGAAGGGTCCTGCCGAACTGCCGACGGGACTGTGCCATGGATACTCTCCTGCGTTCTGCCTGCACTGTTCGCGACGATGGTAAAAGGAAGGCATCAGCGCCGCAAACCACACATCCGGCAACATAATGTCCAGGTATCGATCGACTGTGAGGACTTGTTCGCAGGGCGCCCGCCGTCCTAGATTGGCGAGAGACGGGTCACACCCCGCACCAGTCCAGGCGCTTGAAGGGCCAGGCGTCATGACACGGGGCCACACCAGACAACCGCCCGCGCCCGGAGGAACCTATGAGCCTGTTGCGGAAATTGCCGAATTCACAGCGTAGCCCGTCGGGACTCGAATGGGTCGTTCTGAAAAAACTGCCAATGACGCTGCTGGCATGCACCCTCATACCCCTTTTGTGGTACGCCTTTGCGTCGCTTTATCCCGTGACGGCGCCCGGTGAGTCCGTCGAGAAGTACATGACCGGCGTATCCATCGCTGCGCTGGCAACCGTCATCACCGCGTGGACAGCCGTGTTCACGGTCGCCATCGGTTGCGTCATCGTCGTGTTGATGAAGGGCCCAGCGTACGTCGCCGACCAGTACCCGCTGATCGATGCCGATGAACCGGGAGACGCACCTCCACGCCCGGGCAAACGCGCATCGTCGCAGGACCGCCGACCGCACTGACGTGTGCCAATGCGATCCTGGTCACAGGAATCGCCACTAATCCCGGGTTATTCGCCACTACCGACGGCGGTATGGCCGCGTTGGCGGGCCACTCGCGTAATATTGCCAAAGTCCCCGATACCGTTCAGCCTGTGTTCAGGTCCCCGGTGGTTCAATATGGGCATACAAAGTAGTCCGGCGGGTGCGTTCCGCGGAGCTTGGGAGCTTGGTCAATGAAAAAACTGCATCTCGCGGCCGTCTGTGCCGCACTCACCGTCGGTGTGGCGGGCTGCGCCACTGACGATCCCAACCAGCGCGCCAAGATCGGGGCAGCCGTCGGCGCCGTGGCCGGTGCCGTCATCGGCCACCAGCTCGACGACTCTTCGGGCAGGTGGGTTGGCGCCGCAGTCGGCGCCCTGGCCGGTGGCGCGGTCGGTCACTACATGGACAACCAG
>JAGRGW010000198.1 GCA_020445315.1 Gammaproteobacteria bacterium | reverse complement strand
GCCCCGCTGTACGCAGCCGATCGGCAGGTACTGATCCTGCCGAGCGGGCCGGCCGATAAACTCGAGACCTGCGGCCTGTTCTTCACCCATCTCATCAACAAGGCGCACGACCGTCTATGGATCGTCAGCCCCTATTTTGTGCCCGATGAAGCGGTGGTTAGCGCACTTCAGCTAGCGGCACTGCGCGGTGTTGACGTGCGCATTCTGCTTCCACAACGTAGCGACAACTGGCTGGTCCATCTGGCCGGTTGCGCGTTTCTGCAGGAGATCCTCAGCACCGGTGTCCACGTCTACCGCTACAACCGGGGATTCCTGCACCAGAAGGTGGTGCTGGTGGATGATGACACCGCCACCATCGGCACGGCGAACTTCGACAACCGTTCATTCCGTCTCAATTTCGAGGTGACAGCGGTATTCGCCGATCGAGAGTTCACCGAACAGGTAGCACGAATGCTAAAAGACGATTTCTCACACAGCGAACCGGTCGACGCCACGCGCGTCAGCGAGCGTCGTTGGTCTTTCCAACTGGCAAGCCGCATGGCCCGCCTGTTGGCGCCCGTTCTCTGAAGCTCCCAAAGGCCCCGTAGACGCCACCTACCTGCGCGTGTAGGCCATACCTGTTGAAAGCCTGAGCGTACCGTTCGAGTATGGTGATGTAATCAACACCTTGAGGAAGGCGCAAATGGCCGAGAGACAGTTCGCATCACTGTACAAGACTGCTGATCAGTTTATCGCTCAGGCGAATACACTTATCGATAACACGGACCTTGCGACCATTGCCGCAGGGCTACGGTACGCTGCCGCCCGATTCGCCGCGTTTGAGGCATCGCTACAAACCGATGACCTTCGTCGCGACAAGGAAGATGCGTTGGACGCCTACCTTGACGAAATCCGAATGATGCTCGACGAAAATCTCGAGCAGTATATCGAGCAACAATCGAAGACGTAGATCAGACTTCAGACGATTGCGGACGCACTATCCCGAGGTACCCGTCCAATCCGGGATCGTGCGGAAACAGCCGCTAACGGGCACGCTGTCAGCCCGGTTCGTTGTTCCGCCCGATTGTGCTGACGACCTTGATCTGCCGGTTGTCCGGGATCTCGTTGTACGACAGCACACGAATCCCCGGTACGCTGTGGCGGGCGAACTTGGCCAGCCAGGGACGAATGCCCGCCGCGACCAGCAGGACGGTGTCCTGCCCGCTCACTTCCTGCTGCCTGGCCGTGTCCTGCAAGGCCTGTTGCAGCTGTTCGAGCATGCCCGGCTCGACGCCCGCAGCGTCTTCGCCGGCACTTGCCAGCGTCTGTTGCAGCAGGCGCTCCAGGCCGGGCTCGAGCACAACGACCGGGATCTCGCCGGTCGGGCCGACCACCTGCTGCACGATCGAGCGCGCCAGGGCGACACGCACCGCCGCGGTCAACAGGCCGGCGTCCTGTGTGCCCGGGGCATGCTCGGCCAGGGTTTCGGCGATGGAGCGCAGGTCTCGGATCGGCACGCCCTCCTGGAGCAGGTTCTGCAGCACGCGCAGCACGACAGACAAGGGCAACAGCTTCGGCACCAGGTCCTCGACCAGTTTCGGCGCCGACTGGCCCAGGGTGTCGAGCAGTTGCTGCACCTCCTCGTGGCCCAGCAGTTCGTGGGCATGGCTGTGAAGCACCTCGCTCAGGTGCGTGGCCACCACCGTGCTGGCATCGACGACGGTATACCCCATCGTCTGGGCCTGGTCGCGCATCGCGGCATCGATCCAGAGCGCATCGAGTCCGAATGCCGGGTCGGTCGTCGGCTGGCCCTTGAGTTCGCCGAACACGCGTCCGGGATTGATCGCCATCTCGCGATCGACGAACACGTCGAACTCGGCCACCGCGACCCCGTTCAACGAGATCCGGTAGGCGTTGGGGTTCAGATCCAGGTTGTCACGGATATGTACTGACGGAATCAGGAAGCCGAGATCCTGGGTCAGCTTCTTGCGCACGCCTTTGATCCGGTTCATCAGCTGGCCGCCCTGCTCGCGGTCGACCAGCGGGATCAGGCGGTAACCAACCTCGAGGCCGACGACGTCGACCGGCTGGATGTCCTGCCAGGTCAGTTCACGCATTTCACTGCCTTCGTCGGACACCGGATGCACGGGGGTGGCGGCAGGCTCGGCAGGCGGCTCCTTCTGCCGACGCGCGATCGTGTAGGCAAGCCCGGCCACGGCCCCACCGAGCAACAGGAAGACCAGGTTGGGCATGCCCGGAATCAGGCCGAGCAGGAGCAGGATCGCCGCCGTGATGGCAAGCGCCCGCGGATTGCTCAGCAGCTGGGAGGATACCTGGCTGCCGAGGTCGGCCGAATCAGAGGCCCGGGTGACGATAATCGCGGCCGAGGTCGACAGCAGCAGTGACGGCAACTGGGCAACCAGGCCGT